>NZ_JBSGZD010000222.1:0-13277 GCF_053610825.1 Streptomyces sp. NPDC054863
GGCGTCGGCGGGGATGCCGTTCGGCGGGACGGCCACCTGCCCGGCCGCCTGATCGACGGCGGCGGCCAGTTCCGCCGCCGTCGGGCTGACGAACAGCGAGCGGACGTCCACGGCGATGCCCTGCGCCCGCGCTCGCTCCACCAGCGTCACGGCGAGCAGGGAGTGCCCGCCGAGTTCGAAGAAGTTGTCGTCGACCCCGACCCGGGGCAGGTCGAGTACCTCGGCGAAGACCGCGCACAGGATCTCCTCCTGCGCGTTCGCCGGACCCCGGCCGGTGACGCCGGCGCCGTAGTCCGGGGCGGGGAGGGCCTTGCGGTCCAGCTTGCGGTTCACCGTGAGCGGGAGCGCGTCCAGCTCGACGATCGCCGCGGGCACCATGTAGTCCGGCAGCAGGCCGGCGACGTGGGCGCGCAGGGCAGAACCGTCCGTCCGTGAGGCGAAGCCCCCGGCGGGAACGACGTAGCCGACCAGGCGCTTGTCGCCGGGCTGGTCCTCGCGGACGACGACGACGGCCTGGGCGACGGCCGGATGCGCCGTCAGGGCCGCCTCGACCTCGCCGAGTTCGATCCGGAAGCCACGCACCTTGACCTGGTCGTCGCTGCGGCCCAGATACTCCAGTTGACCTTCGGTGTTCCACCGGGCCAGGTCACCGGTCCGGTACATCCGCTCGCCGGGCGCGCCGTAGGGGTTGGCGACGAACCGTTCCGCGGTCAGCGCGGGCCGGTTGACGTATCCCCGGGCCAGCTGCACGCCGGCCAGATACAACTCGCCGGAGACGCCGGGGGGTACCGGCCGCAGGGCGGAGTCCAGTACGTAGGCGCGCATGTTCCACAGGGGTGCGCCGATGGGCGGAACGCCGGGCCCGGCCAAGGGCGCGCTGGCCAGTGAGGCGACCGTCGCCTCCGTCGGCCCGTAGATGTTCAGCATGAGCCGGCCGCGAGACCACCGCTCCGCGGTCTCCGGCGGGCACACGTCACCGGCGACCACCAGGGTCATCTCCTCCGGCAGACCGCCCGCGGAGGCGAGCAGCGGCAGCGTCGCGGGGGGCAGGGTCGCGTGTGTGACGCGCTGTCCGGCGACCAACCGCGCAAGCGGCGCACCGGGAGACATCTGGTCCGCGGAAGCCAGCACCACGGCCGCACCCGCCAGCCAGGCCGGCCACATGTCGGCCACCGAGGCGTCGAAGCTGGGCGAGGCGAACTGGAGCAGGCGGCTTTCGGGTCCGATCCGGAGCCGCTCGATGTGGTCGGCGGCGAGGTTCGGCACGCCTCGGTGGGTGACCAGGACGCCCTTGGGGCTGCCGGTGGAGCCGGAGGTGTAGATGACGTAGGCGGGGTGGCCGATCAGCAGTGGGCCGTGGCGTTCGGCGTCGGTCACGTCGTGGCCGGCGTAGCCCGCCAGGTCTTCCCGGAGCTGCGCCTCCCCCAGCAGCAGTCGCACCACGTCGGCGGGCGGCAGTTCGTCCCGCCCTGCTTCGCCGGTGACGACGACTGCCGGTCGGGCGTCGGTGAGCATGTAGGCGATCCGGTCCGCGGGATAGCGCGGATCGATCGGAAGGTAGGCGGCTCCTGCCTTGAGCACGGCCAGGATGGCGACGATGAGATCGATCGACCGTGGCAGTGCCAGGGCGACGATGTCTTCGGGCCGTACGCCGCGGTCGATGAGCAGTCGGGCGAGCCGGTTGGCTCGGGTGTTGAGTTCGGCGTAGGACAGTTCGGTGTCCTCGAACACGACCGCGGTCGCGTCCGGGGTACGGGCGGCCTGGGCCTGGAACAGTTCGGGAAGGGGTGCGAGGGGAATGTCGCGGGCGGTGTCGTTCCATTCCAGCAGGACGCGGTCCCGCTCGGCGGGGTCCAGTACCTCGATGCGGTTGACCGGCACCGACGGATCGGTGGTCACCATCTCCAGGACGCGGAGGAAGCGTTCACCCATGCTGGCGGCGGTGGGGTGGTCGAACAGGTCGGTGGCGTAGGTGAGGGCACCGTGCAGGCCTGCGGGGGTTCCGTCGTCGGTGAGGTGTTCGCTGAGCTGGATGTCCAGGTCGAACTTGGCGGGACCGTTGCCGGTGGGCAGTCCCTCGACGGTCAGGCCGGGCAACTCAAGATCCGGCGTGGTGTTGTTCTGCAGGGTGAGCATGACCTGGAACAGCGGATGGCGAGCCATCGACCTGGCCGGGGTGAGCTCTTCCACCAGCCGCTCGAACGGCACGTCCTGGTGGGCGTACGCATTCAGCGCGCCCTCGCGGATACGCCCGAGGAGCTCGGTGAAGTCAGGGTTTCCGGACACGTCGGAGCGCAGGACGAGGGTGTTGACGAAGAACCCGACCAGATCGTCGAGTGCCTCGTCGGTCCGACCGGCGAGGGGGGTGCCGATGGGGATGTCCTCCCCCGCGCCAAGGCGGTGCAGGAGAGCAGCCAGGGCCGCCTGCATCACCATGAACACCGTCACCCCCTGTACCCGGGCCAGGTCCACCACCGCCCGGTGCACCTCGGCATCGATGTGCAGCTCAACGGTGCCACCACGATGAGAGGCCACCGCAGGACGCGGCCGGTCGGTCGGCAAGGCCAGTTCCTCTGGCGCCCCGTCCAACGCGCGCCTCCAGTAGGCGAGTTGCTCGGTCAGGAGGCTGTCGGAGTCGGACGCGTCGCCCAACAGCTCCCGCTGCCACAGGCTGTAGTCGGCGTACTGGACCGGCAGCGCATCCCATACGGGGATGTCCCCGACGGAGCGGGCCGCGTAGGCGGTCGACACGTCGCGGGCCAGGGGGCCCAACGACCAGCCGTCACCCGCGATGTGATGCATCACCACGACGAGCACGTGCGCGCCGGGACCGGTCCGCAGCAGACGGGCCCGCAGCGGTGTCTCCCCCGCCAGGTCGAACCGGTGTTCCGCCGCCTCGGCGACCAGTCGGGTCAGCCCGTCCTGCCCGACGCCTTCCGCCTCGACGACGGTGAGCAGGTCACCGACCGCGTCCACATCCACGATCCCCTGGTACGGCTGACCGTCCACCGTAGTGACCACCGTACGCAGCACCTCGTGCCGGCCCACCACATCACGCAGCGCGGCGCGCAGGGCGTCGGTGTCCAGTGCACCGGTCAGCCGCAGCGCCATCGGAATGTTGTAGGTCGCCGACGGACCCTCCAACTGCCGCAGGAACCAAAGGCGTTGCTGGGCGTACGACAACGGCACCGTCTCCGGCCGATCCACCGGCCCCAGTGCGGGCCGGGACAGACCGGAAGCGGTCAACCGGCCGACGAGAGCCCGCGGGGTGGGCGTCTCGAACACTGCCCGGATCGGCACCTCCACCCCGAACACCGACCGGATGCGGCTGACCAGACGGGTCGCGAGCAAGGAGTGCCCGCCGAGTTCGAAGAAGTGGGCATCGACTGCCACTGACGGCAGGTCGAGCACCTCGGCGAACACCGCGCACAGGATCTCCTCCTCCGCACCTACCGGACCCCGGCCACCGGCACCGGTGCCGTAATCGGGGGCGGGCAGGGCCTTGCGGTCCAGCTTGCGGTTCACCGTGAAGGGGAGCGCGTCCAGGAAGACCACAGCCGAGGGCACCATGTGATCCGGCAACAGACCGGCGACATGAGCGCGCAAGGCAGAACCGTCCACCTGCGAGGCCACACCCCCCGCGGCAACGACGTAGCCGACCAGACGTTTGTCGCCCGGCTGGTCCTCACGGACGACGACGGCAGCCTGGCCCACGGCCGGATGCGCCGTCAGCGCGGCCTCCACCTCGCCGAGCTCGATACGGAAACCACGCACCTTGACCTGGTCGTCCGTACGGCCCAGGTACTCCAACTGGCCATCGGCGTTCCACCGGGCCAGGTCACCGGTCCGGTACATCCGCTCACCAGGCGCACCATACGGATGGGCCACGAACCGCTCCGCCGTCAACGCAGGCCGGTCGAGATACCCCCGGGCCAGACCGGCCCCGGACACGTACAACTCCCCCGCAACCCCGACCGGCACCGGCCGCAACACGGCATCCAGCACGAACACCCGGGTGTTGGCGATCGGCTCCCCGATGTACGGAATCGCACCGTCGGCGCTGAGCACCCCCATCGTCGCGCAGACCGTCGACTCCGTCGGGCCGTAGGCGTTGACCAGACGACGTCCTGCCGCCCACCGGCCGGCCAGATCCGGCCGCAGCGACTCACCGGCGGTCACCAACGTCGTCACCGTGGGCAGGCTGTCCACCGCGAGCTCGGCCAGCACGACAGGCGGCAGCGTCACATGAGTGACCCTGTAGGCGCTGATGAGGCGGGCCAGCGTCGGACCGCCCACCAGGTCTTCCTGGGCCGCCAGGACAAGGCAGGCTCCGCTGCACAGCGTCACGGCGATTTCGGCCATGGCGGCGTCGAAGCTGGGTGAGGCGAACTGCAGGACACGGCTGGTATCCGTGACCGCGAACTTCTGTGCCTGTCCGGCGATCAGGCTCGACAGGCCGTGGTGGGTGACCGTGACGCCCTTGGGACGGCCGGTGGAGCCGGAGGTGTGGATGACGTAGGCAGGATGGGCCGTCAGCAGCGGACCGCCTCGTTCCCTCTCCGACAGGTCACCGTCCGGAAGGACCGACAGGGTCTGGTGCAGCCGGGGGTCGTCCACGGACAGCCGCACGACGTCGGCTGCCGCCAGTTTGCCCTGCGCCGCTTCACCGGTGACGACGAGCGCGGGCCGCCCGTCCGTAAGGAGATAGGCGATCCGGTCGGCGGGGTAGGCCGGATCGACCGGCAGACAGGCACCCCCGGCCTTGGTCACCGCCAGGATCGCGACGAGGAGATCGACCGACCGCGGCAGCGCCAGCGCGACCAGCCGCTCAGGGCCCACGCCGTACGTGACCAGCAGACGGGCAAGTCGGTTCGCGCGGGCGTTCAGCTCGGCGTACGAGACCTCGGTAGCGCCGAAGACCACCGCGATCGCATCCGGGGTGCGCGCGGCCTGCGCCTCGAACAGCTCCGGCAGCGTCCTCACCGGCACATCCCGCGCCGTGTCGTTCCACTCCACCAGAACACGCCGACGCTCATCAGCACCCAGCACGTCGATGTCGCCCAGCGGAAGGTCCGGGTCGGCCGTCACCGCATTCAGCACCCGGACAAGTCGGTCGACGAGCATGTCGACGGTCGCGCGGTCGAACAGGTCGGCGGCGAACGTGACTATTCCGTTCACGCCGGCGGCACCGCCCTCGGCGTCGAACTCCTCTCCCAGAACGAAGGACAGGTCGAAGACCGGATTGTCGCCGACGTCGAGTCTCTCGATGTCCAGTCCGGGCAGGTCGAGCGTGGCAGCCGCGACGTTCTGCAACACCAGCATGATCTGGAAGAGGGGGTGGCGGGCCGAGGACCGGACGGGGGCGAGGTCTTCCACCAGCCGTTCGAACGGCAGGTCCTGGTGGGCGAGGGCGTTGAGGCTTTCGTCGCGGACGCGGTGGAGCATGTCGCGGAAGGTGGGGTCGCCGGACAGGTCGGTGCGGATGACGAGGGTGTTGATGAAGAAGCCGACGAGCTGGTCGAGGTTTTCGTCGGTACGTCCGGCGATCGGGGTGCCGATGGGGATGTCGGTGCCCGCACCGAGGCGGGAGAGCAGTGTCGCCAGTGCGGCGTTGAGCACCATGAACAGGGTGACGCCTTCGGCGCGGCTCAGGGCGGTCAGCCGCTGGTGCAGGCCGGCGTCGATGTGCAGTCCGGACGTGTCGCCTCGGTGGGTGGCCGTCCGGGGCCGGGGGCGGTCGGTGGGCAGGGCGAGTTCTTCCGGCAGCCCGGCCAGCCTTTCCCGCCAGTGGGTCAGTTGGGTGTGGTGGAGGCTCGCGGGATCGTCCGGGTCGCCGAGGAGGTCACGCTGCCAGAGGGTGTAGTCGGCGTACTGGACCGGGAGCGGTTCCCAGGTGGGGGCGTGGCCGTTGATCCGGGCCGTGTAGGCGGCCGAGACGTCGCTCGCCAGGGGGACCAACGACCATGCGTCGGCGGCGATGTGGTGCACCACGATCACCAGCACGTGGTCCTGCGGGCTCAGCCTGAAGAGCCGGGCTCGCAGCGGGATGTCGGTGCACAGCTCGAACGCGGAGCGCGATATCCGCACCATCTCCTCTCGCAGGTCTTCCTCGGCCACGTCGATGAGCGGCACGTCGAAGGACACGGATTCCGAGGGGAGGACCAACTGCTGCGGTGTGCCGTCGGGAGCCGGGAAGACGGTCCGCAGTACTTCATGCCGTACGAGGACGTCGCGCAGGGCGGCGCGTGTCGCCCCGATGTCCAGGTCGCCCTTGAGCCGCAGGGCCACCGGGATGTTGTAGTTGGCGTTTCCGCCTTCCAGTTCCCGCACGAACCACAGCCGCGTCTGGGCGAAGGACGGCGGCAGGATCTCCGGCCGCGGCCTGGGCGTGACCCGAGGCCGTGTTTCGTCCATGTCCCCCAGCCGGGCCGCGAGTCCGGCGGCCGTGGGGTTCTCGAACAGGGCCCGGATCGGGACCTCCGCCCCGAGCACCGTGCGGATGCGGCTGACCAGCCGTACGGCGAGCAGCGAGTGGCCGCCGAGGTCGAAGAAGTTGTCGTCCACGCCGACGTGCGGCAGGCCGAGAATGCCGGCGAACACCTGGCACAGGAGTTGTTCCTGGAGGGTGCGCGGCTCGCGGCTCCCCCCGGTCGTCTCGTACGCGAGTGCGGGGAGGGCGTGGCGGTCGAGCTTCCCGTTGGCGGTGAGCGGGAGTGCGTCCAGGACCATCACTGCCGACGGCACCATGTAGTCGGGCAGCAGCCCGGCGACGTGGGCGCGGAGGGTGGCGCTGTCCACGTCCGGGGTGGTGGGGACGACGTAGCCGATGAGGCGTTTGTCTCCGGGGATGTCCTCGCGGACGAGCAGCGCGGCCTGTGAGACCGCGGGGTGGGAGGTGAGGGCGGCTTCGATTTCGCCGGGCTCGATGCGGAAGCCGCGGATCTTGACCTGGTCGTCGGCCCGGCCGAGGTGTTCCAGCCGCCCGGCGGTGGTCCAGCGGGCCAGGTCGCCGGTGCGGTACATGCGCTCGCCCGGCGTGCCGTAGGGGTTGGCGACGAAGCGCTCGGCGGTGAGGGCGGGGCGGTGGAGGTAGCCGCGGGCGAGTTGGGCACCGGCGACGTACAGCTCACTGGGGGTGCCGGGTGGAACCGGCCGCAGGGCCGGGTCGAGCACGTAGGTCTGGGTGTTCCACATCGGGCGGCCGATGGGCGCGATCCCATGGCTGGTCTCGCCGGTGGCGTTCACGGAGTGGTCGGTGGCGTGCACGAGGTGGTCGGTGCAGCCGACGGTGGTCTCGGTCGGTCCGTAGTGGTTGACGACGGGCACGTCCGGGTGGTCGCGGTGCCACTGCTGGAGTTGTTCCGTGCGCAGGGGTTCTCCGCCGAGCATGAGGCGGCCGGTGGGTGCCCAGTTGCCGGGGAGGGTCTGGAGGAACGCCAAGTGGCTGGGTGTGGCCTTGAGGAAGGTGATCTCGTGGTCGGCGAGGGTGGCGGGGAGCGTCTCGTCCCAGGTGACGATGTGCAGACGACCACCGCTGGTGAGCGCGCCGTACAGGGCGGTGACGCCGAGGTCGAAGGCTATGGACGCGTGGAGCAGGGTGCTGCCGCTGAGGTGGGGATAGGCGTGCCAGGTGCGGGCGATGTAGTTGACCACGCCCTGGTGGGTGATGGCCACGCCCTTCGGCAGTCCGGTGGAGCCGGATGTGTAGATGACGTACGCCGGGTGCGCGGGCAGCAGCGGGCCGTGCCGCTCGGCGTCGTCGAGGTCGCCGGCGGGCAGGCCGTCGAGGACGCCCGCCGTGTGCGGGTCGTCGAGGACGAGCTGGGGGAGGTTCCCCTCCGGGCGGACGTTCATCTCCGAGGGGACGTTCCCCTCCGGGCGGACGGCTTCCGTGGTGACCAGGAGAGCCGGCCGTGCGTCGGTGAGCAGGTGGGCGATCCGGTCCGCGGGGTGGTCGGGGTCGATGGGGAGGTAGGCGCCGCCTGTTTTCAGTACGGCGAGGACGGCGACGATGAGGTCGGTCGAGCGGGGAAGCGTCAGGGCGACGAGTTGTTCGGGGCCGGCGCCGTGTGTGACCAGGAGGCGGGCGAGCTGGTTGGCTCGTGCGTTGAGATCGGCGTAGGACACCTCGCTGTCCTCGAACACGAGGGCGGTGGCGTCCGGCGTGCGGGCCGCCTGCGCCTGGAACAGCTCCGGCAGCGTTGACGCGGGCACCTCGTGCGCCGTGTCGTTCCACTCCACGAGGACCTGGCTGCGTTCAGCAGGGCTGAGCAGGTCGATGCCCGTGACGGGCCGGGCGGTGTCGGTGGCGACGGCGTCGAGGAGGCGGAGGAGCCGTTCGACGAGGGTGACGACCGTGGCGTGGTCGAACAGATCGGTCGCGTAGGTGATGACGCCGGTCAGGCCGCTCGGCCGGCCTTGGGGAGCGAAGGCTTCCTGGAGCTGGATGTCGAGGTCGAACTTGGCCGGCTGGTCGCCGCTGGACAGCCAGGCGGTGTCGAGCCCCGGCAGGTCGAGGACGGGCGATGTGGTGTTCTGCAGGCCCAGCATGATCTGGAACAGCGGGTGGCGGGCCATCGACCGGGCGGGGGCGAGGTCTTCCACCAGCCGTTCGAACGGCATGTCCTGGTGGGCGAGGGCGCCCAGGCTCTGCTCGCGGACGCGGCGCAGCACCTCCCGGAAGGACGGGTTGCCCGACACATCGGTACGGATCACCAGGGTGTTCACGAAGAACCCGACGAGCTCGTCCAGGCTCTCGTCGGTGCGGCCGGCCACTGACGTGCCGATGGGAATGTCGGTTCCCGAGCCGAGGCGGGACAGCAGTGTCGCCACCGCGGCGTTGAGCACCATGTACATGGTGACGCCTTCGGCACGGGCCAGGGCGCTGAGCTGCTGGTGCAGGTCGGCGTTGATGTGCAGGCGCGCCGTGCCGCCGCGGTGGGAGGCCACGGGGAGCCGGGGGCGGTCGCCGGGCAGCGCGAGCTCCTCCGGAAGATCGGCCAGTGCCTGCCGCCAGTGGGCGAGTTGCGCGTGGTGCAGGCTGCCGGGGTCGTCGGGGTCTCCCAGGAGCTCACGCTGCCAGAGCGTGTAGTCGGCGTACTGGACCGGGAGCGGTTCCCAGGTGGGGGCGCGACCGTCGGACCGGGCGGCGTACGCGGTGGAGATGTCCCGTGCCAGCGGTGCGAGTGACCACCCGTCACCGGCGACATGATGCAGGACCACCACCAGGACGTGGTCCTTCGGCGCCACCGCGAACAGCCGTGCCCGCAAAGGGATTTCGCGGGCGAGGTCGAAGGGGCGATGGGACTCGTCGGCCACCGCCTGCTCCAGCTCGCCTTCCGGCACCTCGGCGGTGGGCAGTTGGAGGTCGATCGCGTCCGGGCCGAGGATGCACTGGCTGGGTGAGCCGTCGACGCTCGGGAAGACGGTGCGGAGCGCTTCGTGCCGGGTGATGACGTCGGTGAGGGCGGCCCGGAGAGCGTCGTGGTCGAGGTCTCCGGTGAGGCGGAGGGTGAGGGGGATGTTGTAGAGCCCGGAGGGTCCTTCGAGTTCACCGAGGAACCACAGGCGCTGCTGGGCGAAGGACAGCGGCACCGTGGCGGGGCGCGGCCCGGTGGTCAGCTTCTGGCGTGCCGTCCCGGAGTCCGTGACGCGTGGGGCGAGTCCCGCGACGGTGGGGGTTTCGAACAGGGCCCGGATCGGGATCTCGGCCCCGAGGGTGGCGCGGATACGGCTGACCAGGCGGGTGGCCAGCAGCGAATGGCCGCCGAGATCGAAGAAGTTGTCGGTCATCCCGACGTGCGGGAGGCCGAGGACGTCGGCGAACGCCTGGCCGAGGAGGTGCTCCTGGACGGTCCGCGGCTCCCGGCCCGGACTCGTCGCGGTGTAGTCGGGGGCGGGCAGGGCCTTGCGGTCCACCTTGCCGTTCACCGTGAGCGGGAGCACGTCCAGAACCACCACGACCGAGGGCACCATGTAGTCGGGCAGCAGCCGCGACACGTACTCCCGGACCGCCCCGCCGTCGAGGCCGTCGACGCCCGGCGTGTCTTCGCGGTCAGTGCCCCTTGCGGGCATACCGCCGGCGTTCGTGAGGGTGCGGTCGTCTCCGATCGGCTCGCCGCAGTCGAGGGCGGCGGCGCTCGCGTGGTCGCCCGGGAGCGCGGTGCCGCTCGCGTGGTCGTCCGAGAAGGCGGCGCCGCTCGCATGGTCGCCCGAAACGACGTAACCGACGAGGCGCTTGTCTCCCGGCTGGTCTTCACGGACGACCACGGTGGCCTGGGCGATGGCGGGATGGGAGGTCAGGGCGGATTCGATCTCGGCGGGTTCGATACGGAAGCCGCGGATCTTGACCTGGTGGTCGGAGCGGCCGAGGAATTCGAGCTGTCCGCCGGCGGTCCACCGGACCAGGTCGCCGGTGCGGTACATCCGCTCCCCCGGCCCGTCGTACGGGTTCGCGACGAACCGCTCGCCGGTCAACCCCGGCCGGTCGAAATATCCGCGGGCCAGGCCGGCCCCGGACACGTACAACTCACCGGCCGCCCCCGGCGGCACCGGCTGCAACGCGGCGTCCAGGACGTACAGCCGATTGCCGGAGACGGGTCCGCCGATCGGCACGGATCCGCCCTCGACCCGCTCCACCTCGTGCCAGGTCGCGAACGTCGTCGTCTCCGTCGGCCCGTACACGTGCAGCAGGTGTTTCGGCGCGGCAAGCTCCAGGACGCGCCGAACCATCAGTGGGTCCGCCGCCTCGCCGCCGAACAGCAGGTACCGCAGGCGTCCGAGCCCCTCGTGCGACTCCGCCGCCAGGCGGTTGAACAGCGCGGTGGTGACGAACATCGTGGTGATCTTGCTGCGCTCGATCTGCGCGGTGAGTCGTTCGGGCGACAGCAGCACATCCCGGTCGACGCCCACCAGCGTCGCACCGTTGGCCAGCGCACCCCAGATCTCGAACGTGGCCGCGTCGAACGACACCGACGACGCCTGAGCGACGACATCGTCCGTGCCCAGCGCCACGTAGTTCGCCTGCCGGACGAGGCGGACGACGGCCTGCTGCGGTACGACCACGCCCTTGGGCCGCCCCGTCGATCCGGAGGTGTAGATCACATACGCCGGGTGGCCGGCCCGCGGCCTGCCGCCCCGGTCCGCGTCCGAGAGGTTCTCCCCACCGAGATCCTCCAGTTCGGCGGCCGTGGCGGGATCGTCCACCACCACGTGCTCCTCGGGGATGTCCGCACGGACCCGGGCCTGTTGCGTGACCAGCAGGGTCGGCCGGGCGTCCGCCAGCATGAAGGCGATCCGGTCGGCCGGATAGGCCGGGTCGATCGGCACGTACGCCGCCCCCGCCTTGACCGTCGCCAGCAGCGCGACCACCAGATCGGCCGAGCGGTCCATCATCACCGCGACCCGGTCCTCCGGCCTCACGCCGTGGGAGACCAGGAGTCGCGCCAGACGGTTCGCCCGCGCGTTCAGCTCCGCGTAGGACAACGCGGCGTCGTCGAACTCGACCGCTGTGGCGTCCTGCCTGCGGGCCGCCTGGGCCTCGAACAGCTCCGCCAGCGTGGCCTGCGGCACCTCCCGCCCGGTGTCGTTCCACCCGACGAGAACCTGGCTGCGTTCGGCAGGGCCGAGGAGGTCGATGCCGGTGACCGGAAGTGCGGGGTCCGTGGTCACGGCGTCGAGCAGCCGGACGAGCCGCTGGACGAGCGTGTCCGCGGTGGTGCGGTCGAACAGGTCGGCCGCGTAGGTGAGGGTGCCGCTCAGGCCCGCCGGGTGGCCGTCCGTGTGGGTTTCGCGGAGCTGGAGGTCGAGGTCGAATTTGGCGGGCTGGTCCCCGTTGGACAGCAGGTGGCTGTCCAGGCCGGGCAGGTCGAGTGCCGGGTCGGCGGTGTTCTGCAGGGCGAGCATGACCTGGAACAGGGGGTGGCGGGCCATGGACCGGACGGGTGCCAGGTCTTCCACCAGCCGTTCGAAAGGCATGTCCTGGTGGGCGAGGGCGCCCAGGCTCTGCTCGCGGACGCGGCGCAGCACCTCCCGGAAGGAGGGGGCGTGCGATACGTCGGTACGGATCACCAAGGTGTTGACGAAGCACCCGACGAGGTCGTTCAGGCTCTCGTCGGTCCGTCCGGCGACGGGCGTGCCGATGGGGATGTCGGTGCCTGCCCCCAAGCGGGAGAGCAGTGTCGCCAGTGCGGCGTTGAGCACCATGAACAGGGTGACGCCTTCGGCACGGGCCAGCCCGGTCAGCCGTGCATGCAGGTCCGCGTCGATGCGGACGGCGGTCGTGGCGCCGCGGTGCGTTGCCGCCTGCGGCCGGGGGCGGTCGCTGGGCAGGGTGAGTTCTTCCGGCAGGCCGGCGAGGGTCTCACGCCAGTAGGTCAGCTGCGTGCTGTGCGGGCTTCCGGGGGTGTCCTCGTCCCCGAGGAGCTCACGCTGCCAGAGCGTGTAGTCGGCGTACTGGACCGGGAGCGGTTCCCAGGTGGGGGCGTGGCCCTTGGACCGGGCGGCGTACGCGGTGGAGATGTCCCGTGCCAGCGGTGCGAGTGACCACCCGTCACCGGCGACATGATGCAGGACCACCACCAGGACGTGGTCCTTCGGCGCCACCGCGAACAGCCGTGCCCGCAAAGGGATTTCGCGGGCGAGGTCGAAGGGGCGATGGGACTCGTCGGCCACCGCCTGCTCCAGCTCGCCTTCCGGCACCTCGGCGGTGGGCAGTTGGAGGTCGATCGCGTCCGGGCCGAGGATGCACTGGCTGGGTGAGCCGTCGACGCTCGGGAAGACGGTGCGCAGGACTTCGTGCCGGGTGACGACGTCGGTGAGGGCGGCCCGGAGAGCGTCGTGGTCGAGGTCTCCGGTGAGGCGGAGGGTGAGGGGGATGTTGTAGAGCCCGGAGGGTCCTTCGAGTTCACCGAGGAACCACAGGCGCTGCTGGGCGAAGGACAGCGGCACCGTGGCGGGGCGCGGCCCGGTGGTCAGCTTCTGGCGTGCCGTCCCGGAGTCCGTGACGCGTGGGGCGAGTCCGGCGACGGTGGGGGTTTCGAACAGGGCCCGGATCGGGATCTCGGCCCCGAGAGTGGCGCGGATACGGCTGACCAGGCGGGTGGCCAGCAGGGAGTGGCCGCCGAGGTCGAAGAAGTTGTCGTCCACCCCGACGTGCGGCAGGCCGAGAACATCGGCGAACGCCTGGCCGAGGAGGTGCTCCTGGACGGTCCGCGGCTCCCGGCCCGGACTCGTCGCGGTGTAGTCGGGGGCGGGCAGGGCCTTGCGGTCCACCTTGC
>NZ_JBSGZD010000223.1:0-13265 GCF_053610825.1 Streptomyces sp. NPDC054863
TCGGTGGCGCTGCCCGCCCCGGCCCCCGCGCCCGCCGCCGCCCCCGCCCCTGCGCGCCAGGCCCCCGCCGCACCGGCGGCCGGGCCCGCGCAGTACCTCGGCGACAGCGCCGACCGCACCGGCTTCGGCGGCCTGGAGGCCGTCGACGAGGTGTCCATGGTCGCGGTCCCCGACCTCATGGCCGCCTACCAGCGGGGCGTGCTCGACCTGGAGGCCGTCAAGGCCGTGCAGCTCGGCCTGATCGCGCACTGCGAGCTGATGGGCGACCGCGTCGCGATCATCGACCCGCCGCCCGGGATGAACGCCCGTCAGATCCGGGTGTGGCGGCAGGAGACGTCCAACTACGACTCCAAGTACGCCGCCCTGTACTACCCGTGGATCAAGTCCTTCGACCCGGCCACCGGCCAGGCGCGGCTCGTCCCGCCGAGCGGCCACGTCGCGGGCGTCTGGGCCCGCAACGACTCCGAGCGCGGCGTGCACAAGGCCCCCGCCAACGAGGTCGTACGCGGCGCCGTCGACCTCGAACTCCAGATCACCCGCGGCGAGCAGGACCTGCTCAACCCGATCGGGATCAACTGCATCCGCGCCTTCCCCGGCCGGGGCATCCGCATCTGGGGCGCCCGCACCCTCTCCTCCGACCCGGCGTGGCGCTACCTGAACGTCCGCAGGTACTTCAACTACCTGGAGGAGTCGATCCTGATCGGCACCCAGTGGGTGGTGTTCGAGCCCAACGACCACCAGCTGTGGGCCCGGATCCGGCGCAACATCTCCGCCTTCCTCGTCAACGAGTGGCGCGGCGGGGCCCTGTTCGGCGCCAAGCCGGAGGACGCCTACTACGTCAAGTGCGACGAGGAGACGAACCCGCCGGAGTCGGTCGACGTGGGCCGGGTCGTGTGCGAGATCGGCATCGCGCCGGTCAAGCCGGCCGAGTTCGTCGTCTTCCGGCTGGCCCAGTTCTCCAGCGGCAACGGGGACCTGGAGGAGTAACGGCCCTCCGCCGCCCCTCCCGTACCGCTCCATGCCCCTCCTCCTCAGTAACTCAGCGCGAAGGACCAGCACATGAGTCTCCAGCCCGGTGACGCCCTCACTTCACACAATTTCGGCCTCCAGATCGACGGCGTCATGGTCGAGTACCTCGCCGAGGTCAGCGGTCTCAGCCTGGAACAGGACGTCATCGAGTACCAGCAGGTCTCCGCCCAGGGCGTGCCCGTCGTCAAGAAGATGCCGGGCGTGCAGAAGGCCGGCAACTGCACGGTGGTCCGCGGCATGACGCAGTCGAAGGCGTTCAACGAGTGGATCAACCAGTCCGTCAGGGGCGAGATGGGCAGCGCGCGCAAGAACGCCACCATCATGGTGATGGACTACCAGAACAACCCGGTCAAGCGGTACAACATGCGCAACGCGTGGTGCAGCAAGATCGACACCAGCTCGGTGAAGGCGGGCGAGGCGGCGGCGCTCACCGAGACCGTGACCATCACGTTCGAAGAACTGGTCATCGAATAATGCGGCGCACGGCCGTCCGGGCCGCGGGCGGGGCCGTCCCGCAGCCCGGCCCTCCGGGGACCGCGGCGGCCGACGGGGCAGCGGCGTCCGGATTCGCACCCGACCCCGTGGGCGTCCCGGTGACCTCCGCACCGTCGCGGCGCCTCCAGACGGAGTTCCCCTTCGAGCTGCCGCGCGGGTACGTGGACGACGCGGGCACCGTGCACCGGGACGGCGTGATGCGCCTGGCCACGGCCCGCGACGAACTGGTCCCCCTGCGGGACGTCCGGGTCCAGGAGAACCCCGCGTACCTGTCCGTCGTACTGCTCGGCCGGGTCATCACCCGGCTGGGCACGCTCGCGATGGTGCACGACGGGATCGTGGAGAACATGTTCGCCTCCGACCTGGCGTTCCTCCAGGACTTCTACCGCCAGGTCAACGCCGAGGGCCACACGCGTGCCTCGGTGGAGTGCCCGCACTGCGCGGAGCCCTTCGAGATCGACCTCGGCGGGAGCCGCCTGGGGGAATCGTGACGTACGCGACCGACCGACTGCACGAGGAGATCGCGTACGTGGCCTTCCACTTCCACTGGAGCCTGGAGCAGATCCTGGACCTGGAACACCAGGACAGGCGCCGCTACGTGGATCACATCGCGTCCCTGGTGGCGCGCGGGTCAGGAGGCTGAACCATGCGGTTCCTGGACCGCCTGAGGCGTCTCCCGCAGGGCACGTCCCCGGTCTCCGGTACGGAGGACGGGCAGCCGGGCTCCCCGGGCGCCCCTCTCCCCGACGCAGGGGCCGAGCGGGCGACCGGTGACGGGGTGCGGGCCACCCTGGGCGAGGGCGCGCGCAGCGACGACGGCCGGCCGGACGCCGGGGCACGCCCCGCGGCGTGGTCCGCTCTGCCGCCCCTCCGGCGGGCGCTGTCCCCGGGCGCCGCCGGTGTCGCCGACGCGGGCTTCCCGCACCGGCTGGCCACCTGGCAGAACCCCTCGTCCGCAGGCGCCCGCCCGCTCGCCGTTCTCGACGGCACGTCGGGCGGACTGCTCATGAACTCGCCCTCGGGGCAAGTGGGTTCGCCCTCTTCGCGGGTGAGCACGCCTTCTGCGCAGGCGCCGCATGCGGGCCGGTCGTCGGCTGCGCCGGGTGCGCCGGGTGCGGTACGGCCGACGGGTACGTCGGGGCAGGCGTCGGGTCAGGCGGTACCTCCGGCCACGGCTCCGGCCTCGGCCCCGGCTCCGGTCACAGGGACGTGGGTCTCCCCGGGGCCGTCGGAGTCGACGGCGCGACAGGCCGGGAGGACACCGGGCTCGTTCACCACCGCAGCGTCCGCGCCGGTGCTACGGCGCTCGCTGCCCGCGCGTCCCGGCGCAGCCCACGGCGGGGTTCCCGCGTCCGGCCCGGCACCGGGACCAGTACCGGCACCGGCACCAGCACCTGCACCAACGCCCGCACCAGCACCAGCACCAGCACCAGCACCTGCTCCGGCTTCCGGCGGGGAGTCGGCGCAGGTGCAGCGGGCGGTGGTACCGCGAGGAGGGCCCCGGACCGGTCCTTCCGGCCTGCAGCAGCCGGGCGGCGCGGGCGCGCAGCAGGCGTCCGTACGGCGTTCGGGTACGGGTGTGCCCGGGGCCGGGCGTTCCGGTGCGGGCGCTCCCCGGGCCGACGGATCCCGACCCGTTCCCGCGGCGACGGCACCGGCTGCCCGGACTTCGCCTGCGCCCCGCACGGTCACCCCTCACTGGGTGAGCTCCCGGACAGGCCCGGGAGCCGGGCCTTCGCGTACAACAGGGGCCGTCCGTAAGGCAGAAGCGCCTGCCCCGGCCGGGGACTCCTCAACTGCCCGGACCTCAGGACCGGGCGGTACGCCCCCCGCGTCCGGCACGCCCCGGGGAACCGCAAGGGCTGCCGGGGCGGAGCCGACCGCCCCGCCGCCCTCCAGCGGTACGTCCGCACGCCCGGCCGCCCCCGCCCCGACCGGGGACGCGGGACCGGCCGTCGTGCAGCGGGCGCCCGCGAATCCGGCGACCGCGCCGCGCAGGCCCGCAGGGGATCCGTCCGCTGCGGCACCGGGCTCGGCCGACCGCGCGGACTCCTCCCTCGCCGCCGCACCACCGGCGGGCCGTACGCCCGTGTCCCGCTCAGCGCCTGTCACGCCGCCCCGGCAGAACCGGTCTCAGCAGCCACCGCCTGCCGCACGCCCGCACTCGCGGACTGCGGCAACGTCCAGGGGCATCGCGGAGGCCGGAACCTCCGGCACGTCCGGTCCTGCCGCTCCGGCGGGAGGCTCTGGAGCGTCTGGTCCTGCCGCACCTGCGCGGGGCTCTGGCCCGTCCGGTCCTGCCGTACCTGCCGTACCTGCCGGAGGTTCCGGGGTGTCCGGTCCTGCCACACCGGCGGCCGGAACCTCCGGAACCTCCGGTCCTGCCGCCTCGGCCGCAGGCTCCGGCACGTCCGGTCCTTATGGTGCGTCCGCCCGGTCAGCGTCGGACGGACGTGTCGGTACGTCCGGTCGTCCCGCGCCGTCCGGCAGCTCCGGCCTGTCCGGATTCCCCGCGCCCGCCGAGTCACCCAGGTCTGCTGCCCTTCCTGGGCCCGCAGGTCCTCCCAGTGCGTCCGCCGGTCCTCCCGGTACGTCTGCCAGCTCGGCCGGTACGTCCGACGGCTCGGCCGCCGGGGCCGTCGCAGGCTCCCGGGCCTCCGCCGCGGGTGACGCCGGTGCTTCGCGCAGTGCCCATGGTGCGTCAAACGCCCCGGTGGCACCCCTCCACGGCCGGGCTCCCGCGCGGGGAACCGTCGAACGGGGCGGTCCGGGAAGCACTGCCGCCGCCGCGTTCTCCGCGCCGGGCAGTGTCACGGCCCCGGGGCCGAGTGTCCAGCGCCGGACTGCCGCGCCGTCGGGGAGCCCCTCGTCGCGGCCGGACGCCGCCACGGACCCCTCCGGTCCGGGCGCTCCCGCGCGCGGAACCCGCACGTCCCCCTCCGGTGCCTCCGGTGCTTCCGGGCAGAGCGCATTTGCCCCGCAGCGTGCCGTCGCGCCCCTCGCTCCCTCCTCCTCTTCCGCTGCCGGTCCTTCGCACGGCGGCCGGTTCCCGGCCCCCGGCGCGGGCACGCCGACGCCGACCGGCCCTGGAGGCCGCGCCGGGCTCGGTGCGCCGCTCCCGCAGGGCCACGCCTCTGTGCAGGACCCCGCGACCGCGACGGGCCGTCCCGCCGTACGCCCGAGTCCCGCCCTCCCCGCGACCACGCCGCCGAACGCCACCGGAACACCCCCGGGCAGGCCCGGTTCCACGTCCACGCCCGCCGCCGTGCAGCGATCCGCGCAGCGCACCGCCCCGGCCGCCGCCGCCCCGAGCACCCTCGCCCCTGCTCCCGTACGGTCCGTCACGGACGGGCCGCCGCATGCCGTACAGACCGCCACCGCCCCGGCGACGCCCGGGCACCGGCCAGAGGCGGGGCCGGGGCCGGAGCCGCAGTCCGTGGCTCGGGGGCGAAACCCCGGGGCCGACGTCCCGGCGCGCGACACCTTCACGCCCCCGGACCGGCAGGTCGGCTTCCCCGCTCCCCGCACGGTGCCCGACGGTTCCGCCACGGCTCCGGCGGTCTCCGTACGCCCCCTGCTCGGCGCACCGCTGGCCGCCCGACCCGCGCACGCCACACCGCTCGGTCCCTCGGCGAGCCCCTCAGGGGCGCGACGTGGCACCGCACCCGGACACCCCGCCCCGCTTCCCGTCGTCGGCGCGGCCGACGCACGAGGTCCCGAGGCCGCTCACCTCAGCAGTCCGTCGCCAGTTGCGGCCCCGGCCCCGGCCCCGGCCACCGTGCAGCGCAGCACCGCGCACCCCCTGCCCGCGTCCACCCGCACGCCCACCGTCCAGCGCAGTGCCGTGCCCGCCGTGCCCCTGCCCGTCACCCCCCTGCGCCGGGCGGCCGGTGAACCCGCAGAGACGGGGCACCCACCCGCCCCGGCCTTCTCCGCTCCGGCGGCCTCCACCCCGCCGACCACCGCCCCGACCGCCCCGACGGGCCCCGTACCTCTGCCCGCAAAAGCCTCCGAGTCCCCAGCCCTCTCGGGCCGGAGCCCACAGACTCCGTTTCACCAGGTCAGCGCAACTCCCTTGACCGCACAGCCTGTTCGCCCCGTCGCGACGCCCGTCCACCCGCCACGCCCCGCCACAGCGGCGCCTGCCTCCGCCGCACGGGGCGCCGTACCACCGACCCACCGGCCCGCCGTACAACGGCGTACCGGCCCCGCAGCAGTGCCGTTGCGGCGCACCGCGCCCGGGGCGACCGCCCTGCCCCTCGCGCGCCCGCGCCCGGCGACCGACGGCGCCACCCAAGCACCGTCGCCAACCGCCCCCGCCCAGCCGATCCCACCGTTCGCCCCCGCCCCGCCCGCCCCGCCCGCCCCGCCGGTCCTGCCGTCCGCCTCCGCCGCCCCGGCCCTCCCCACGCTCCCCGTGCCGTCCGCGCTTCCCGTTCTCCCCACACCACCCACCCCGTCCGCCCTCCCCGCCCCGTCGGCGCCCGCCGTCCAGCGGGCCCTCTCGTCCGCGCCGCCGAGCCCGCCCCGCACCGGGTCCCGCGTCTCCTCCCAGGGCTCGCCCCCGCCTCCCCCGCACATTCCGGCCACGCCCCCGCCCGCGTACGACTCCGGAGGCCGCCCGCCTGCTGACCACACGGTGCGGGAGGCGGGTTTCGACCCACGGACCCTGACCGACTTCCAGCTGGACGAGCTGACCCACCGGCTGACCGGCCGGATCACCCGGCTGCTGCGCACCGAACTCCGGCTCGACCGCGAACGGATCGGCCGACTGCGCGACCCCCGGACGTGACCACGCCCCCGCGGCCCCTGCGGTGACCGCGCCCGCCGAACGCGCCGCAGGCGCCCCGTACCACCCGTCTCCAGAAAGGCCCCGCGATGCCCCGCGATCTCGACCCGGGCTCCACCATCTTCTTCACCCTCACCATCGACGGCGAGAGCCTCGGGTTCTTCAACGGGTGCGAGGGCCTGTCGTCCACCGTGGAGGTCGAGCAGCGCCAGGAGGGCGGCAACAACGGCTTCGTCTGGCAGCTCCCGTCCCGCGTCACCTTCTCCAACATCCGCCTCACGCGTCCCCTCACCCCGGAGACCGCGAAGGTCGCGAAGTGGATCTCGTCGGTGACCACCGGGGTCAACCGCCCCACCGCCCAGATCGCGGCCCTGCGCGCGGACGGGTCCGAGGTCGCGCGCTGGGGGCTGATCGACGTGCTCCCGGTCCGCTGGCAGGGGCCGTCCCTCGATCCGGCGAGTCCGGGAGTGGCGACGGAGGTCCTGGAGATCACGCACCACGGCTTCACGGACTGACGGGACACGGCGCGCACCACGGGAACGAAGCAGCGGGAACCACGGGAACAACGGGAAGACAGAGACGCACATGGCCAAGGGAAGCGGCGGCGGAGCCGGCAAGAGTCTGGTACGGGCCACCCTCGCGATTCACGAGCCGCCCGTCGGCACGAGCACCACGCCGGGCGGGCTCATCAAGACCTTCGACTTCGACTTCAACCCCGCGCAATTGAGCATCGGCATCAGGTCGCAGTGGAAGGTGACGCCGGCCCCCGCCGTGCGCAACGGAGCGACGCCCGAGTTCATGGGCCCCGAACCCCGCGAGATGGGCGTGGAGATCTTCCTCGACTCCTCCGACAGGCCCGGCAGCAACTCCGTGCTGCGGAAGGTGGAATCCCTCCTCGACTGCTGCCAGGTGACCACCAAGAGCATCGCCGCGAAGCAGCCGTCGCCCCCGTGGGTGGTCTTCCAGTGGGGCTCCTTCTCGACGGCCAGGTTCACCGCGTACGTCAGCAGCGTCGACGCCGCCTACTCCCTCTTCGGGACGACGGGCGTGCCCATCCGCGCCACCTGCCAGGTGCAGCTGCACGAGATCCCGAGCAGGAGCAAGCTGCAGAACCCGACCTCGGGCGCCCTGACCGCCCGCCGCGTGCACCGGGTGGTGGCGGGCGACTCGCTCCAGTCGCTCGCCTGGCGCGAGTACGGCGAGACCGCCGCCTGGCGGGCGATCGCCGAGGCCAACGACATCGACGACCCCACGAACCTGAGCAACGGCACCGAACTGGTGCTGCCGGCCGCCGAGGAGGTGCGCCCCTGATGACGCAGTCCGCCTACTCCAGCGTCATCCACGTCACCCTGGGAGGAAGCCCGCTGCCCCCCGACCTCGCCCCGCTGCTCGTGGACGGCTGGGTCGACCAGGGCATCGGCGTGCCGGCCGCCTTCCGGCTCACCTTCCGCGACCCCTACCGGCTCCTGCTGGGCAAGCTCGGCGTCGACTTCGGCACCCCGGTGGTGATCGCCCCCGTCGCCGACGGCAAGGGGGCCTCCGACCCGCTGCTGACCGGCGAGGTGTGCGGCCTGGAGGCCGACTACGACGGCACCGGATCCTTCACCGTCATCCGCGGCTACGACCACGGCCACCGGCTGCTGCGCCAGCGCCGGGTCGCCGCCTACCGCAACCAGTCCGCCTCCGACATCGCCCGCAGACTCGCCGGGCTCGACGGCGTGCCCGTCGGGCGGATCCAGTCCACGAAGACGGTGTACGAGTTCATCAGCCAGGCGAACGTCACCGACTGGGACTTCCTCGCCCGCCTCGCCGACGAGAACGAGATGGTGATGTCGGTCGACGCCAAGGGCAAGTTCCAGTTCGTACGCCCCGACCCGGCCTCCGGCGCCCCGGCCGTCAGCACCCCGGGGGACAGGAGTCCGTACGTCCTGGAGGCCGGGACCGACATCCTGCGGCTGCGGGCCTCGGTGACCGCCGCCGAGCAGGTCCGTACGGTCGAGGCGCGCGGCTGGGACGTCACCGGCAAGAAGGAGCTGACCGCGACCGCGCCGGCCACCTCCAACCCGGGCATCAGCATCGGCAGCACACCCGGCAAGGCCGCGGGCCGCTTCAAGGCCGCCAAGCTGGTCGAGGTGCAGACGCCGCTGGACCGCCAGTCGGAGGTGAAGTTCGCGGCCGAGGCGCTCGCCAACGACGTCACCTCCTCCTTCGCCGAACTGGAGGTCGTGGCACGCGGCACGCCGAAGCTCAGGCCCGGCCTGCCCGTCACGCTCGCCGACGTCGGCAAGCCCTTCGAGGGCAAGTACACGGCCACCTCGGTACGGCACGTCTTCGGCGACGGCAAGCACTACGAGGCATGGGTGACCGTCAGCGGCCGGCAGTGGCGCTCGTTGTTCGGCCTGACCTCCGGAGGCGGCGGCTCCCCGCAGGGACTGCGGCTGAACGGCCTGGTGAACGCCCTCGTCACCGACGTGCAGGACCCGCTGCGACAGGGGCGGGTCAAGCTCCGCTTCCCCTGGCTCGACGACGCCTACGTCAGCGACTGGACGCGGGTGGCCCAGGCCGGCGGCAAGCGCGGCGGCTCCGTCTTCCCGCTGGACGTCGGCGACGAGGTGCTGGCCGGCTTCGACCGGGGCGCACTGGACCATCCGTACGTCATCGGCGGCCTCTACAACGGCAAGGACAAGCCGACCCCGGTCCCCGACGTGCCGCTGCACGACGGCGCCCGCCAGCGCGCCTCCCGGCACACCCTCTCCGACCGGACCGGCAACCGCATGGACCTGCTCAGCCAGCGGACGGGCGGCAAGCAGGGCGTACGGCTGACCACGGGCGACAGCAAGCTCGTCATCAACCTGGACAGGACCCAGACCGAGATCACCGTCGACAGCAAGGGCTCGGTCAGCATCAAGGGCAGCCGGTCGGTGTCGGTGGAGGCGGGCACGGACCTCACCCTGAGCGCCGCCCGCAGGCTGACCATCAAGAGCGGCGGGCCGCTGACCCTCCAGGGCCGTGGCATGGTCAACCTCAGATCGCTCGGCGGCGCGGTGAACGTGGACGCGGTGGGCGCCCTCAGCCTCAAGGCGGCGGGCGCGGCGACCCTCAGTGCCGCGGGCACCGTCCAGGTCAACGCCGCGGCGAACGTGGGCATCCGCGCGGCCTCGCTGCTGCTGCAAGGCATGGTCCTGGTCAACAACAAGCCGTACCCGATTCCGTGACGGCCCCTCAGATGTCCGGCGGTCCGTCGGCGCAGGACGAAAGCAGGTGCACCTCCGATGGCTGAGCAGTTCGTCGGCTCGGGCTGGGCGTTCCCCCTGCGCATCGGCCCCACCGGGGGCATCGCGCTGGTCAGCGGCGAGCGGGAGGTCGAGGAGGCCATCCGGCTCGTCCTGTCCACCGCACCCGGTGAGCGGCCGATGCGCCCCGAATTCGGCTGCGCCATCCACGACATGGTCTTCGCGCCGGTCAACGAGGCGACGGCGGGACGCATCCAGTACGAGGTGTACGCCAGCCTCGACCGCTGGGAGCCGCGCATCGAGGTGCACGAGGTCGAGGTCAGCGCGGGCACCGAGCAGAGCGTGCTGTTCATCGACGTCCGCTACTCGATCCGCGGCACGAACAACCCGCGCAGCCTCGTCTTCCCCTTCTACGTCATCCCCTCCCACGAGGAGCCCGGCACGACCGGCGAGCCCGGCCCCTCCCATGAAAGCGACCACTGATGGCACTGCCCTCACCGAACCTCGACGACCGCCGCTTCCAGCAGTTCGTGGACGACGCCAAGCGCTACATCCAGCAGCGTGCGCCCGAGTGGACCGACCACAACGTCTCCGACCCCGGCGTCACCCTCGTCGAGACCGTGGCCCACATGGCCGACCAGATCGTGTACCGGCTCAACCGGGTGCCCGAGAAGAACCATCTGGCCTTCCTGGACCTCGTGGGCATCACCCTCTTCCCGCCGACGGCCGCCCGCACCGACGTCACGTTCTGGCTGTCCGCCCCGCAGGACGAGACGGTGCTGCTGCCCGTGGGCACCGAGGTGGCCACCCTGCGCACCGAGAACGAGCAGGCGGTCGTCTTCGCCACCGAGCGTGAACTCCCGCTGCTGCCCTGCTCGTTGCGGCACCTGGTGGTCCAGTCGCAGGGCGAGCCGGTCGCCGACCGGACCACCGACCTCGCCGAGAACAAGGACGTGACCTGCTTCGCCGAGGCCCCGCGGCCCGGCGACTGCCTGCTGTTCGGGCTGACCGCGGCCGTGCCGCACTGCGCGGTGGCACTCGAACTCGACAGCCGGGTGGACGGCGTCGGCGTGGACCCGCGCCAGCCGCCCCTGGTGTGGGAGGCGTGGACGGAGGACGGCTGGCGGGAGTGCGAGGTCGACCGGGACGGCACCGGCGGCCTCAACCGGCCGGGCGACGTCGTACTGCACGTCCCCGGCGGCCACGTACTGTCCCGCTCCGGCGGCCAGGAGGCGGGCTGGCTGCGCTGCCGGGTCACCGAGCCGCTGGCGAACCAGCCCTTCTACACGACCTCCCCGACCGTACGGTCCGCCGACGCCTGCACCATCGGCGGAACCGCCCCCGCCGTGCACGCCGAGACCGTCACCGACGAGGCCCTCGGCGAGTCGACCGGCCTGCCGGCCCAGCGGCTGCGGCTCGTGCACGCGCCCGTCGTGGGCGACGCCCCGCCGCTGCTGCTGCAGTCCGCCGAGCGCGACGGCTGGCAGGACTGGCACGTCGTCCCGCACTTCGCCGCATCGGGCCCCTACGACCGGCACATCACGCTGGACGCCACCACCGGCGAGATCGCCTTCGGCCCCTCCGTCCGCGAACCCGACGGCACCCTGCGCCAGTACGGCGCCGTCCCCGCGAAGGGAGCGGTGCTCCGCGCCCGCCGCTACCGCATCGGCGGAGGCAGGGCGGGCAACGTGGCCCGCGGCGCCGTACAGGTGCTGCGGACCTCCGTGCCGTACGTGTCCGAGGTCGTCAACCGCGAAGCGGCCCGCGGCGGCGTCGAGGGCGAGACCGTGCAGGAAGCGAAGGTCAGGGCGCCCATCACGCTGCGCGCGCAGGAACGCGCCGTGACCCTGCGCGACTACGAGGAACTCGCCCGCCGCGCCGCCCCCGAGACCGCGCGCATCGCCTGCCTGGAGGGCCCCGAGAACGAATACGGCTCGTACGCGGTGCGGGTCCTGGTCGTACCCCAGGCCGTACCGGACCCCGGCGGGCGGCTGCGCTTCGAGCAACTCGTCCCCGGCGACGCCCTGTTGGGCCGGATCAACCGCCACCTCGACGAACGCCGGCTGATCGGCACCCGGCTCGCGGTCGGCCCCCCGTACTACCAGGGCGTCACCGTCGTAGCCACCGTGCACGCCTTCCGGGGCGTGGACACCGACCGGGTGCGCCGCCAGGCCCACGACGCCCTCTACCGCCACCTGGACCCGCTGACCGGCGGGGTCGACGAGAAGGGCTGGCCCTTCGGCAGGCCCGTGCAGTCGGGGGAGGTGTTCGCCGTCCTGCAGCGCGTGCCGGGTGTGGAACTCGTCGACGAGGTCACGCTCCACCCCGCCGACCCCCTGACCGGCAAACGGGGCGAGGCGACCGACCGGATCGACCTGGAGGCGCCGTCCCTGGTCTTCTCCTTCGACCACCGCGTACGGGTTCTCGGAGGGACGTCATGAGCGCCCCCGGACTGCCGGGCACCCCCGGCCCGCCGGGCCCGCGCGCGGGAGCGTGCGGCTCGGTGCGCTTCCGCGGCCATTCCGTGCTTTCCGTACGGGAGAGTCCCGTGAGCCTCTTCGTCCGCACGTGTCCCGTGCGCCGCCGCCCGCCGAAGGGGTACGTCCGATGAGGGGGTCCGTCGACGGGCTCGGCTCGTCCACCCCGCTCGGCGCCATGCTGCCCGCGGTGTTCGCCGACGACGACCTCGCACAGCGCTTCGTGGCCGGACTCGACGAGGTCATGGCCCCGATCCTCAACGTGCTCGACTGCCTGCCCGCCTACTTCGATCCCGCCCTGGCCCCCGTGGACTTCACCCGCTGGCTGGCCGAGTGGGTCGGCGCCGAGACCGACGGCAGCGAACCGGAACCGCGCCTGCGCGCCGCCGTGGCCGCCGCCGCGTACCTCCACCGCGTCAGGGGCACCCGGCACGGCCTGGCGGAGACGGTGCGCCTGGCCTTCGGGGTCGAACCGGAGATCACGGAGAGCGGCGGCGCGGCGTGGAGCGCCCGCCCGCTCGGCCCCTTCCCCGGCGAGCAGCGACCGTACCTGCACGTCACGGTGCGTCTCGCCGACCCGGGCCCCGCGGACGAACACCGCTTGAGCGCCCTCGTGGCGGCGGCCCGCCCCGCCCACATGCCCTACACGGTCAAGGTGACCGCAGCCGAAAGGACCTCGGGAAGATGACCACCCAGAACTGCGCCGAATGCGGTACGCGAGCGGAACCGGGCCAGTCGTTCTGCGACGCCTGCGGCGCCGTACTGAGCTGGAAGGCCCCCGCTCCCCGGGCCGGCCGGACGGCCGCACCGGTACCGAGCGCCGCGGTGAGCGCCACGGCGCCCGACGGCCCGCCGCGCGCGAGCACGCGGGAGGAGAACCGGGAGGGGGAGAACCGGGAGAGGGAGAACTGGGAGAGGGAGAACTGGGAGGAGGAGAACACCGCACCGACGGCACGTACGGGCACGACCGGCCGGGCCGGGGCGGGAGCCGGCGTTCCTGCGGACCACCGTGCCTCCTTCGCCGCCGAGGGCAACCGGCCGACGGCGTACGACGGACCTGCTCCGAGCGAGCCCGCTCCCACGCCCATGCCCGCTCCCGCACCCGCTCCTACGTCGGCGCCCGCACCCACGTACGCGCCTGCTCCCACGCCTCACGACACGACGCCTGCGTCCTACGGCACGACTCCTCCGGGCCACGACACGACGCCTGCGCCCTCTGACACGACCCCTCCGGCCTACGAC
>NZ_JBSGZD010000224.1:0-13183 GCF_053610825.1 Streptomyces sp. NPDC054863
GGGCGGCTACTACGTCCAGCCGACGATCTTCGAGGGCGACAACCGGATGCGCGTCTTCCAGGAAGAGATCTTCGGCCCGGTCGTCGCGGTCACGTCCTTCTCCGACTTCGACGACGCGATCGGCACGGCCAACGACACGCTGTACGGCCTCGGCGCGGGCGTGTGGACCCGCGACATGAACACCGCGTACCGGGCGGGCCGCGCGATCCAGGCGGGCCGTGTCTGGGTGAACAACTACCACAGCTACCCCGCGCACGCCGCCTTCGGCGGCTACAAGCAGTCGGGCATGGGCCGCGAGACGCACAAGATGATGCTGGACCACTACCAGCAGACGAAGAACATTCTTTGCTCTTACAGCCCGACGAAGCTTGGGTTCTTCTAGAGCTCCAAGTGGGTTGCCTGGGCGCTGCGTTGCGCTCCAGGCAACCTCACACGGCAGTCACTCTCTGAAATAACAAACGCACCTTGCGTCAACATTCAGCCCTCAGAGCACTCCTCCTCGGGCCAGTCACGGGCCACGGCGGCTCCGAGGCACTACTCCCAAACGCCTGATTGAAAGCAACGTTGACGAGTCTGTGCTCGGGGTCGCCGCCCTCTCTCAAGACCAGGCGCGCAGCTCCGCCATGGCGTCGCGCACAGCAGTCGTGAGGACGGTCACCCGCTCGGTCGATGTCCGGCGCTGCGCCCCCACCATGCGGCCGGCCTCCAACGCCACGGTCTCCAACGAGAGCATGTTCTCGCCGAGCAGCCGATGGCTGACCAGGTCGACGGGGTGTCTGTGCTCGCGCACGGTATGGAGGTCGTACCTCGTGTGGCCACCCTCGGCGTCGTCCGCTGCACCTGAGCTGCATCCTCCGCGCCGGGACAGGAGCGGGCGACGAACTGGAATTCAGCACGGTGGGCGACGAGCCAGGCAAGGTAGTACAGACCCTGATTGATACCCCCGGGTCGACGCCCCGCTTGTACTCGACATTACCGATGGCCCACTGCTGTATCCAGACCGTTGCCCAGGGGAAGTGCATCAGGTCCGTGGCGCGGTCGGTTTGCTTTGCAGATCTCGTCGGCGAGCGTCTTGAATCCGACGGGGGCGCAGATGTCGCGGACGCGCCGCAGAGTGGCCAGGGCGTGACCCTTGCTGCCGCGGGGCAGTGCCATGACCTCGGTTCGGCTGAGGACGTGGAATCTCCACTGGCCCAGGTCCAGAGCGTCGTACTGGTCGTGAGTGCGGGCGCCATGCAGGGCGAAGACATAGACGTCGGCCTGGAATTCGTGAGTCTGTGGCGGGTGGGCTTCGCGGGCGCTCGGATCCGTGGGAACGGTTTGCGGAATGTCCCAGCGGGGGTCCTTACTGGCTCGTGTCTGACTCCACGCCTGGACGTAGCCGCCCGCCTTGACCTCGATCTTGACCCCGTCAGGGCTCAGGACGTCATAGGCATCCCATTCCACTCGGTTCGCACTTGCACCCACCGCTCGGGCAACGAGGAACTCCGCCAGGTAACCGCGCACAGTGTTCGTCCGCAGATCGGACATCGCGAAGCGCCAGAAGTCCAGGACCGTGTCATCCAGGCCCGCGAATGGCTCAGTCCCGGACAGCGGCGGAAGCGGAGGGGCGATGATCGAACCGGGAGGAAAACTGCGGGCGACATGGTCCATGCCGCCAAGGATCGCGCATCCCCGACAACTGCGGCGTCGGCAGCCTCCGGCCGGCGTGCCGGGGCGAAGAACCACCACCCTGGTAAGAACTCGGGTACAGAAACTGAAATCCTTCCTCGAACTCACCCTCACGGGTGCGGATTTCGCTGTCACCGATGAGACCGCTCAGGTGGGGCCGATCTGCCTGTATGTCCCGTGCAGTGCCACGATTCCCGAGCGACGAAGGTCGGGTACTGACAGACTCGGCGCCTGTGACGGGAAGGCCCATGGGCTTCGGATTCCGCGTCGGGGTACCCGGCTTGAGCGTGCGCGTCTCGACCAGAGGGGTACGCATCTCCATCGGGCCCAGGATGGCCAGGGTGAGTGTGGGCGGCGGTCGGACCACTCTCTCGTCCGGGACGGGCCCGCTCTATGCCTCCAGCGCGCTGGGCAGCGGGCGCCGGACTAGTACGAGTCGCTCCGGTTCACGTCCGCGGGCCGCCGCGCCTTCAAGCGCGCAGCTGGAACGGGGCCGCCGGCAGGCGGAGCGGGCCCAGCAGGAGGCGGAGCGTGACGCGGCCATTGCGCACTTGCGGGAGTTGCGCCAGCGGATGACCAGCGTGCACCTGGAGTCCTTCTCCCCCGCACATCCGCCGGTGGTTCCGGTCCCCCCGCAGCTCGGGCTGCCCCGGGGTGTTGGCCAAGGCGAAGACCCTGGTCATAGACCAGGCGCGTCCACCCGCCGAACTCCGCATTCTGCTGCTGGGACCCGCACAGCCCGTGCCGCGCGGAGCAGTCCTTGAACGTCACCCGCTCCAGGTCCACGACCAGGAACCCGTTCCCTGCCGTGCCCAGAAAGCCGCGTAGATCTATCCCGATGTCCTGGGCCGCCAGCAGGTCCAGCTCTCCCCGGGCCCGCACCACCCTGCAGTGCCGCTCCGCGCCAATCCCGTCCTAAGATCGTCCGTCTCCGCGATCGACGCCTGCGCCCCGGACCATGATTCGGCGTCGGGACGCTGCTCGGTCAGTCGCGGCTTGCGGCCTGTCTTCTGGACCAGGCGGTGGCGTCAGCTCCGTATCGGGCCAAGAGGCGTGCGAACTGGATCTGCTCCTCCGACGACCAGGCAACAGTGATCTCCTGGAACGCCTTCCGCTGTTCAGAGGCGAAGCGGTTGCGTTCGGCCTCGCCGTGCTCGGTGAGTTCGAGTACGGTGCGACGTCCGTCGGACTGGGATGCCGCCCGGCGCAGCAGCCCCTCCTCTATGCAGGCGGCGACGGTCCGGCTGGCCACCGGCTGGGCGACGCCCATCTCGGAGGCGAGGCCACCGACGGTCGTCTCGCCCGGCGCATCGGCGATCACATTGAGCACGAGGTTGCGGGAGAGGTCCTTGCCGGATGCCGGTGCGCGTCGTCGCAGACGTGACAGCGCCGGGCCGATCTGGTCCAGCGCCAGGTCGTCGGACGGTTGCTCGGGAGAAGACGCGCTGCTCATGCGGCCGAGTCTAGGCCCAGCCCGCACATTTGCATACCAGGAGGTAAGTGCATAGCTTTAGGTATGTAAATCCAGAACGAGCGACGACACGAGGCGGACCGACATGGCACTCACCGCGATCACCAACGCGCAGATCTTCGACGGAGAGAAGGCGGTAGGCACGCAGACCGTCGTCATCGACGGCGGGAGGATCGCCCGTGTCGGGGGCGACGCTCCTCAGGGCAGCGAGATCGTCGACGGCAGCGGCGCCACCCTGCTGCCTGGACTCATCGACGCCCACGTTCACTCCGCTCCGGGCTCTCTGGCGCTCGCCCTGCGGTTCGGGGTGACGACCGAACTGGAGATGCAGGGGATGAACACCCGGGAGAACCGGGGCCTCATCACCGACGACGACACCGTGGCTGACGTGCGCTCTTCCGGCTTTGCCATTACCCCGCCCGGTGGTCACCCGAGCGAGTTGATGCCGGAGGGGTTCCGGCCGAAGTGGGATCTCCCCCCGGTGATGCCCCTGATGCCGTTCTCCACCACGCCCGAGGAAGCAGCCGCCTTCGTGCCCCAGCTGCTTGGCCGCGGGTCCGACTTCATCAAGTTCATGATCGACGACGGCAGCGTGGAGGGGCACCCCGGGCTGCCCGCGCTCGACCAGGCCACCTTGAACGCCGGTGTGGCCGAAGCCAAGAAGTACGGAGCCCTCGCCGTGGCCCACGCGCTGACCGTGGATGCCACCAGGATGGCCGCCGAAGCCGGCATCGACGGCCTCACGCACGTGTTCATGGACCAGCCGCACAGCACCGAGATCATCAGCGTCATCAAGGACGCGGGAATGTTTGTCATCCCCTGCATCACGCTCAATGCCTCGATGATGGGCATCACCGGCAGCGACCTCGCCGACGACCCCCGGGTCGCCGCACGCCTCGACAGCAAGTGGGACCAGACCCTGCGCTCCAGCTACAACCGCTACCCGCAGGGCAAGCTCGACGACGTGTACGAGACCGTGCGCGCTCTGGACGCCGCCGGCGTCGACGTTCTGGCCGGCACCGACGTGTCCATGCCCGAGACGTTCTTCGGCGGCCTGGCACACGGAGCGAGCCTGCACCACGAACTGCAGTACCTCGTGGCGGCCGGCCTCACGCCCGCACGGGCCCTGCGCGCCGCCACCGCGACCACAGCCCGCCGCTTCCGCCTCAGCGACCGGGGCCGCATCGCCGAGGGACTCCGCGCCGACCTCCTGCTCGTCGACGGCGACCCGGTCAGCAACATCAGCGACACCCTCAACACCCGCGCCATCTGGCGCCGCGGCACCCGCCGGGCGGCATGACCGCAGGACTGCCCCTCAGCACTCCAACGGCATTTCTCCCACAGCTCTGGTCAGCAGCTCGGGTGTGTGGGGGGCAGCGGGGTGCATCTACTGCCGACCGCTCCGCCACCCCTGCCCACGCCACACCCCCAGGTACGCCGCCGCCACAGTGTCCATTCTCGACGGCGGAGCGACGGGTGAAGCGTCCCCTCGATCGTGGGCACCTGGAGACTGGGACATGAGGTTCCACAGGAAGTAGTGCCAGGTGGGAAGCAAGAACATCCGCAGCAAGCGGCGCACGGCCAGCGCGCCAAGTTCCGGGCCATTCCCGGACCGACGTTGCTCAACACGACGCACTGGACGGCTTTTTGGCTGGTCAACAGGGCATTGACCCGTGTATCACCAGCAGACCAAGAACATTCTTTGCTCCTACAGCCCGAAGAAGCTTGGGTTCTTCTAGAGCTCCAAGTAGGTTGCCTGGGCGCTGCGTTGCGCTCCAGGCAACCCGTGCCGGAAATGCGCCCTCGCCTCCTGGGTCACGGATCAGGTGACGGCACGTGATCAGCAGCGTGCGCGGAAATGGCGTTGTGGCGCCTTTCAGGGGAGCGGGCCTCTCGGTACAGTCCATCGTCAGGGAGGGGCCCGGGGGCAGAAGCGTGTCTGTGGGCAGGGTGGGAAGGAAGCGTCGCAGGTGCTGGAGGAGTTACGTGCGGCGGTGGCCAACCACCGACTGGTCAACCTGACCGGCCCGTTGGGAGTGGGAAAGTCGTTGCTCGCGGCCCGTCTGGAGGACGCGGCCTCGGTGGACCTCGACCGGCCCGACGCGCTCGTCGCGCTGCGCAGCGCTCTGGCTGAACCCGCCCGGCGCATGCTGGTGATCGACAGCGCCGACGGCCAACGGCGCCTGAACGTACTGCGCGCCGTGCTCGATGACGCCGAAGGCGCGCACCCGACCGTGGTCGATGACGCCAAAGGCGAGCCCCCGACCGTGGTCGTCGTCAGCCGCCGACCGGTCCTGGTCCATCCTCGTTGGGCGTACTCGGGAGCCGTCGCCGTCACCATGGCACCCGCCCGCGACGGGCAACTCCCCACTCGTGCCGCGGGAATCGAGGATGCCGACGGGCGGGCGCTCGTGGCCCGGCTGGCAGGCGGCATCCCGCTGCTCTCGGACGCCGCCTGCCGTGCCCTGGATTCCAGCGTGTCGGCGGTGTCCCCCGGCGCGGTCGCCGACCAGCTCTCCGAGGTGATCCTGGACCGGCTGGGCCGCGAGTTGCCCGGCAGGCGGTGGCGGCACGCGCTGCGGCTCCTCGCCACGGTGGGATGCGGGGACGAGGAGCTGCTGCCCGGTGGCCCGGACCGCTTCTCCTCGCTCGCCGCGCTCAGCATCGTCAGCCGCGACACCCTCGGGCTTCGGATCACGGAACCGTACCGGACGATCCTCGAACTGGCCTACCGGTGGCGGCGACCGGAGACACACGAGAGCGTCCGGACGCGCGCCCGCGACTACCGCCTGACCCTGCTCGATCGTGCTCGCGACCCCAAGGAGCGCGCAGACCTCACCGACCAGGGTCTCTTCCTCACCGGCGACCCGCTGCTGCGCCGGGAGTTGTTCCCGGCCGACGAGCACGCGGTGGGCTTCCACACGGCCGTCGCCGCAGACGCCGACGACATCGGGCGGCTGATGCGCCAATGGGCCCTGGACAGCGGCTTCGACCCGCGCCGCTGCGACCGCTTCACCGAGCGCTGGGGCGCGGACGACATCTCCGCGTTCCACCTCGCGCGCGACCGGGACGGCCGGGCGATCGGCCTCGCCAATCTGATGCCGATCGGCGCGCACACGGTGGACGGTCTGGAACCGCTGCTCCAGCAGCACAGCAGGGCGCTGACCGCCGGAGGGCTGTTTCTGGGCGTCGCCCACTGCGCCGGCACAGCGGCGCGTGCCCACCTGTTGCGCTACGTACTGCGCCAGGCCGTCCAGGGCGAGCGCCTGGTCGTCTCCACTGCCAGCCCGCACTACCAAGTCCTGGTCCAGGGCCTCGGTTTCCGCGGGCACGGCGGCATACGGGACGACGTGTACTCCTGCGGCCGGCCTCCGGAGGTCTTCACCCACGACTTCACCGCCGCCGACCTGCCCGGCTGGCTGAGCGGGATCGCCTCCGGGGACGGGCTCGACACGGCGGGCGTCACACCTGTCGTGCCGAGGCTCGCCCCCAAGGAGCTGCGCATCCTGTTGGACTACGCCTCCGGCCTGACCCTCAAGTCCGCGGCCCGGCGGGCCGGCGTCACCCCGAACACGGCCAAGTACTACCTCGGCCAGGTCAAGGCCAAGTACCGGGCGGTGGGCAGACCTGCGTACACGAAGATCGATCTGGCTCTGAGGGTCCGCGAGGACGGACTCGACCGGCTGTGAGCCCTGGATCGGTCCCGGACCGCCGACGGAGGAGGACGGGTCCTGTTGAGGCGCACCGGTTCGCCTCAACAGGGAATGCTCGCCGGGTCAGCGGGTGCAGCTGATCGCGGCGTTCGCCGAGTAGTACCCGGGCGCGAGCCGGTAGGAGTTGGCGTAGAGCAGCACGCACTGCTCGTTGCGGAAGCCGTTGATCAGCGCGCCTTGGCGGGCCATCTGCTCGGCTTCCCGCTTCGCCTCCTTCGGGCTGTTCTCGTACCCGGAGCCGGTGAACGTCATCGTCTCCTGTATGCCGTGTGTGCCGGCGTGGGCGACGGTCGGTGCGAAGGCGGCGACGGCCGCGAGAGCGATGGCGGCCCCGCCCCGGATGAGTATCGAGTTCATGTCGGTATCCGTTCGTTGGAGGTGGGTGTGATTCAGCGCTGACAGAACAGGCTGGCGACGGCGGAGTACACGCCACCGCCGACCCATCGGACATCGGTGGCGCGGACGTGGCACTGGTTGGCCTGCCAGCCGGCCCCTTGGGCGATCGAGAAGGCCATCCGGGCGGCGCCGTCCGCCGCCTGGGACGGTGACGTGCCCATCCCACTGCCGGTGAACGTTCTCACCTCGGTCGGGGCGAGCTGCCGGCTGATTCCGCTCGGGGCGGTTCGGCCCCCGGCCGGGTCCGCCTGGGCGGACGTGGCACCTCCGACGAGGCACGCCGCTGCGGCAAGGGCCGTGGCGGCGGAGCGCAGACCTAAGACAGCCGATCGTTTCACCGGGTCTCCTTCGTGGTGGTCGGTGTTCGGTGGTCGAGGTGTTCCGTGGTCGGTGTTCGGTGGTCGAGGTGTTCCGTGGTCGGTGTTCGGTGGTCGAGGTGTTCCGTGGTCGGTGTTCGGTGGTCGAGGTGTTCGGTGGTCATGGAGGATTGCCGAGGCGGCGTGCGACGCGAGAAGCAGACGTGGGACGCAGCCGCGGTCGTCGTTGCCCTTCCCGCGGGCCGCTCCGACTTCGAGAAACGTAGCGATCTCCGTCGAGGGTGCGGTACCCACCCTTTCGGGCGGGTACCGGTGGGGTTTCGTGGCAGTCCGACCAGCCGGGTCGTGATGCGAGGCCGCCCACCTGTACGGGTGGCTCTCTCTTCCCTTCACGTCTCGGGAGCCGTGCCGGCGATGCCAGGCGGGTGGGGTCCCGCCGTGCCGGGCTGTGAGAATGCTGCACAGCACCGCGCCGGATCGGTCGACGGCAGTTCGGCCAGAGTCGCCGCGGACGCGTCCCCCGAACGCTCGGGGCAGAACATGCCGGTTCGGCAGCGACAACAGAGAAGAGCGGTGATGAACACGATGCCCCATGGGACATCGGCTTCCCAGTGGTTCCGGCTGATACGAGGCGGCCGGGCTCCGGCCCTTCGTCTCGTCTGCTTCCCCCACGCGGGGGGTGCGGCAAGCTTCTTCCGCTCCTGGACCCACCTGGTGCCCGACAACGTGGAAGTGCTGGCGGTGCGGTACCCAGGGCGTGAAGACCGGATCTTCGAACCGCCGGTCGAACGCATGGAGGAGCTGGCGGAGTCGCTCGCGGATGCCTGCGCGAGCCTGTCGAGCGGTCCGCTGGCGTTCTTCGGCCACAGCATGGGCGCTTCCGTGGCGTACGAGGTCGCGGTGCGCCTGGCGGCGGCACCCGGCGCGGTCGGGCCCGAGGCGTTGTTCGTCTCCGGCAGAGCGGGGCCGGGCAAGACCCGTTCCCGGGGACTCGCCGACGCGACCGATGAGACGCTGGTCCAGGATCTCGCCGCCATGAGCGGCACGACTGCGGAGGCCCTCCTCAACAAGGAGTTGCGGGAGCTGCTGCTGCCGACGGTGCGGGCCGACTACCGCCTCCTTGAGCGCTATACGCCGTCGGCCCCGTCGCCGGCTTTGGACGTTCCCGTCTACGCCTACTACGGGGACCAGGACGACAGGCTGGACGGGGATTCGGTGCATGCCTGGTCCTCGGTGACCCGGTCGGCCTTCGGCACACGCTCCTTTCCCGGCGGGCACTTCTACCTGGAGGAGCAGGCGGCGCCCCTGGTCGCCGACATGTTCACCCACCTCGGTGCGGAAGGCGTTGGCCCGAGGGAGCGGCTCCCCGTTTCGTAGAGGGCTTGTGCACGGGTGCCCGCGAGGACGTGGCGCCGGCACAGGCACAGGCAGTTGAGCCCGTCCAGGCCGTCCGATCCGTGCTGTCCCGGCGGATTGTGGGGCCCACGCGCGATCTCACGCGTGGGCCCCGACGTCACTGCGAACGCCTCGCCAAGGCGGCAGCCAGCACCGTCCCCACCTGACGTAGGGGCTCGGGCTGGGTCATGTGGTGGTGCGCGGAGGCCACGGGATGGATGTGCAGGCTCCCTGTGACGTACGGGGCCCAGCGCTGGAGGACCTCCCCCTGGGAAATCTCCGTCCCGGTTGCGGGGAAGTGGAGCATGTCGCCGACGAAGCGTCCCGGCGTGGTGCGCCGGACCATCCGCCAGTTGTCGCGGGTGTTCTGGATCACCCCTCGGATGTTCCCCTCGGTGAGCTCCTTCAGGGCGGGGAACTCCTCCTTGATGATCTTCAAGGTCTCGGGCACGGTGAGCGGATGGTCCGGGGTGTCCACCGGGTGCCCGAGAGCGTGCAGGAGCTGAACCATGACGGTGTGGTCGTCCGCCTCCGCGTGCGGGGCGTCGGCGTCCGCCGGGTAGGCGTCCATCACGGCCAGAAGAGCGACCTCCTGCCCGGCCTGCTGGAGCCGTACCGCGACGGCGTGCCCGAGGTTGCCGCCCATGGACCAGCCCAGCAGGTGGTACGGGCCGCTCGGCTGGACGCTCGTGATGTGGTCGACGTACCAGGTGACCAGCGCATCGAGGTCGGACGGGGTCGTCTGCGCGAGGGTGACGCCCGGAGCCTGCAGTCCGTACACGGGTTGGTCGGCGTCCAGGTGCCGCACCAGACCGATGTAGGACAGGCCCACACCGCTGGCGGGGGGCAGGCAGAACAGCGGCGGCCGGTCTCCGTGCCCGCGCAGCGCCATCACCGGCTGGAAGAGGTCCTCCTCGGTGCCGGTGCCGAGCAGCGACGCCAGGCCCGCCACGGTCGGGTTCCGGAACACGCTCGCGAGGGACAGTTGCGTGCCGGTGGCGTCGCGGATCTCACCCACCAGCCGCACGGCGAGCAACGAGTGCCCACCCAGGTCGAAGAAGTTGTCGTCCACCCCGACCGCAGGAAGGCCGAGGACGTCGGCGAACACCTCGCGGAGCAGGTATTCCTGGGAGTTCCCCGGTTGCCTGCCGGTGTGTTCGGTGGAGTGGTCCGGGGCAGGCAGCGCCTTGCGGTCGAGCTTGCCGTTCACCGTCAGCGGCAATCCGTCCACCAGTTGGACGATCGCGGACGGGACCATGTACTCCGGCAACAGGGCCGACAGGCCGGCCCGGACTTCCGCAAGGTCCGCACCGCCGTCCGCACCGCTCGCCGGAACGACGTATCCGGTGAGGCGTTTGTCGCCCGGCTGGTCCTCCCGGACCACCACCGCGGCCTGGCCCACCGACGGGTGGGTGAGCAGGGCGGCTTCGACCTCGCCGAGCTCGATGCGGAACCCGCGGACCTTGACCTGGTCGTCCGTACGGCCCACGTACTCCACCACACCCCCGGTGGTCCACCGGGCCAGGTCACCGGTGCGGTACATCCGCTCGCCCGGCCCGCCATAGGGGTTGGCGACGAACCGCTCGGCGGTCGGGCCGGGCCGGTCGAGATAGCCCCGGGCCAGCTGGGCCCCGGCCAGGTACAGCTCCCCGGCCACACCGGTCGGTACCGGCCGCAGCGCGGCGTCCAGCACGAACACCCGGGTGTTCCGGACCGGGCGGCCGATGGGCACGACACCGCCCGTGTCAGCTCCCGGCTCACAGGTGAACGCGGTGACCTCGATGGACGCTTCGGTCGGCCCGTACAGGTTGTGCAGCGGAACACCGAACGAGGCCACGAACCGGTCCCGCAGCCCGGCCGACAGGGCCTCGCCACTGGCCATCACCGCACGCAGCGACGGCATCGTCCACTGCGACGCCTCGGCCGCCGCGACGAACACTTCCAGCATCGACGGCACGAAGTGGGCGACGGTCACCTGCTCGGACCGGATCAGCTCGGCCAGATAGCCAGGATCGCGGTGCCCGCCCGGACGGGCCATCACGAGAGTGGCGCCCCCGAGCAGGGGCCAGAAGAACTCCCACACCGATACGTCGAACCCGAACGGCGTCTTCTGCACCACCCGATCGCCCGGAGTGAGCTGGTGGACGTCCCCCGCCCACGCCAGCCGGTTCACCACACCCGCGTGCGGGACCGCCACGCCCTTGGGCCGCCCGGTGGACCCCGAGGTGTAGATGACGTACGCCGGATGGGCGGGCAGCAGTGCCCCGCCACGGTCGGCGTCCGACAGGTCCCCGGCAGCCCGCTGTCCCAGCTCGGTCACGGTCGCGGGGTCGTCCAGCACCACCCGCGTCACGCCCTTCGGCAGTACGTCCTCGGCCTGACGGGTGGTCACCACCAGCGCCGGCCGCGCGTCCCGCAGCATGTCGGCCACCCGCTCCGCCGGATACTCCGGATCGATCGGCACATACGCCGCACCCGCCTTGACCACGGCGAGCAGGGTGGCGACGAGATCCGACGAGCGGTCCATCACGACCGCCACCCGCCGCTCCGGACCCGCCCCACGCGCCACCAGGACACGCGCCAGCCGGTTCGCCCGCGCGTTCAGCTCCGCATAAGTGAGCCGAACTCCCTCGAACACGACCGCGTCCGCATCCGGAGTCCGGGCAGTCCGCGCCTCGAACAGCCCGGGAAGCGTCGCAGGAGCAACCTCACACGCGGTGTCGTTCCACTCGACCAGCAGCCGCTCCCGCTCGACGGCCGGGACCACCCCGACCTGGCCGAGTGCGGTCGACGGTGCCGTCTCCAGCGCCGACACGACGGCGTCGGCCGCCGTGCTCACCAACGAGGAAAGGGCGCGCGGATCGATCGGGGAGACCGTCTGAGCCTTCACGACAAAGCCCTCACCGGTGTCGTCGATGCTGACGGTGACCGGGTAGTTGGTGCGCTCGTGCGCCTGGAGCAACTGGACACCGTCAAGTGTGGCGCCGGCAGCGGCGGCCTCGCTGTGGCGGTAGTTGAACAACGAGGTGAACAGCGGGCTCTGAGCGGAAACTCCGCCGGCCTGCTGCGCCACCGCCAACGGAGCGTGCTCGTGCACCAGCAGCTCCGCGAGCTGCCGCTGCATCCCCCGTACCGCCTCCAGCACGCCCCCGGCGCTCGCGTTCACCCGGACGGGCAGGGTGTTCATGAACAATCCCGGCACCCGGTCCGCGCCCGTTCCGGCGTTCATCCGGCCGAACAGCACCGTGCCGAAGACCACGTCGTCCCGGCCCGAGGTCGCTGACACGACACGCGCCCAGGCGACGTGGAACAGCGTCGCCGGGCTGACACCCAGGCGTCGCGCCTGCTCCCTCAGTCGCCGCGCGAGGCCTGCGTCGAGCGGGGTCCGCGCCTCGGTCACACCACGGCCGTCCCCGAGCACGTCGAGCAGGCCGTACGGCGCGGTCGGCTCGCTCACATCGCCGAGCAGATCCGCGAAGAACGCCTCGTGTTCCTGGGGGGACACCCTCGACCTGGCCTGCCCGACGAACTCCCGGAACGGCAGCGGCTCGGGCAGGGTGTCCTGCCGCCCGTCGAGGAACGCGGCCACCTCACCCATGACCACGTCCAACGCGGTGTGGTCCTGGATCAGGTGATGGACCTGGAGGACCACGATCCAGCGGTCCCCACCAGGCTGCCTGGCCATATGGGCGTGCAGCAACGGGCCTCGGGAGAGGTCCATGCCCGGCGGGCAGGCCGCGAGGAGCCGGTCCGCCAGCTCCGACCGGTCCGCCGTCTCCGACCGGTCCGCCGTCTCCGAAATGTCGTGGTCCGTCTCTGCGGGGAGGCTCACCTCCCGCACGGCGAGTGTCGCCTGGCGCGCCACCACCTGGACCGGTTCGCGCAACCCCTTCCAGGCGAAGGAGGTCCGCAGGATGTCATGCCGGTCGACGACCCGCTGCACCGCGGCGAAGAACGCCTCCACCCGTGCCCGGGAGTCGAAGTCCAGCACGATCGGCAGGATGTAGGGGTCCCTGGCGGTCCCGCTCTCCATCAGGGAGTGGAAGAGGATCCCCTCCTGCAGCGGGGCCAACGGGTAGATGTCGGCGATGTCGGCCGCCCCTCCCGGAACGGCGGCGACGATCCGATCGATCTCCTCGCCGGTGAGGTCGACCAGCGTCACCATCTCCGGCGTGATCGTCGTGGCGTCGGCGGGGATGCCGTTCGGCGGGACGGCCACC
>NZ_JBSGZD010000225.1:0-12986 GCF_053610825.1 Streptomyces sp. NPDC054863
TCCCCACTGTCGGGGACGGCGGAGCGGTCGCGCTCCGAGTGCTGTGCTGCTTCGGTGTCCATCGGATCCGAGCCTATCCGGCCGGTCCTGGACGCCGGAGGCGCGATCAGTTGTCGCGCTTCTCCTTGATCTTCGCGGCCTTGCCGCGCAGCTCGCGCAGGTAGTACAGCTTCGCGCGACGCACGTCACCGCGGGTGACGACCTCGATCTTCTCGAAGATCGGGGAGTTCACCGGGAAGGTGCGCTCGACGCCGACGGAGAAGGAGACCTTACGGACCGTGAAGGTCTCGCGGACGCCCGCGCCCTGGCGGCGGATGACTACACCCTTGAACTGCTGCACACGGGAGCGGTTGCCTTCGATGACGCGCACGTGAACGTTCACGGTGTCACCGGGGCGGAAGGCCGGGACGTCGCTGCGGATCGAGGCAGCGTCGACGGAGTCGAGCAGGTGAGACATGTTGTCTGCTTTCTTCGCTGATGCCACAGGTCATCAGCGGCATATCGGAGATGAAAGGGAGTGCTGATCACGTCGGACGGGCGTCGTTCCCCCTGTGGCAGGGGCGCACGCGGACGGACAGCAGCTGCTTATTCTTCCACGGCCTCGGGGTCCGGCCCAAATCGGCCGTCGGGCCCCGGCCGCCAGCCCAGGATGGAGAGCATCTCGCGGTCCTTCTTGTCGAAGGCCGAGGGGTCCGTGCGCGCGATCAGGTCCGGCCGGTGGGCGGCGGTCCTGCGCAACGCCTCGTCCCGCCGCCAGCGCGCGATCTTCCCGTGGTGCCCGCTCAGCAGCACGTCGGGGATGGTGCGCCCACGCCACTCCGGGGGCTTCGTGTAGACGGGCCCCTCCAGGAGGTCGGCCATCGCGCCGGGGGCGAACGAGTCGTCCTGGTGGGACTCGGCGTTCCCGAGGACGCCGGGCAGCAGCCGGGCGACCGCCTCGGTGATCACCAGGACCGCCGCCTCGCCGCCTGCCAGCACGTAGTCCCCGATGGACACCTCGTACACCGGCATCCGGGTCGCGTACTCGTCCATCACCCGGCGGTCGATGCCCTCGTACCGTGCCGGCGCGAAGACCAGCCAGGGCCGCTCGGAGAGCTCGACCGCGAGCGCCTGGGTGAAGGGGCGGCCACTGGGCGTGGGGACGACCATCACGGGGCCGTGCGCGCCCGCCTCGTACCCGTCGGCGAGCGCCTGGTCGACGCAGGCACCCCACGGGTCGGGCTTCATGACCATGCCGGGGCCGCCGCCGTAGGGGGTGTCGTCGACGGTGTTGTGGCGGTCGTACGTCCACTCGCGCAGGTCGTGCACCTGGACGTCGAGGACGCCGCGGGTACGGGCCTTGCCGACGAGGGAGACGTTCAGCGGCTCCAGGTACTCGGGGAAGATCGTGACGACGTCGAGCCGCATCAGGCCTGGTCCTCCGCCGAGTCGTCGCGCGTCGACACCACGACCGCCTCGCTGTCGTCGATCAGGCCCGGCGGCGGGTCGATGACCGCGCGCTGCTCCTCCAGGTCGATCGAGGTGACGATCTCCTCCACGAACGGGATCATCACCTCGCTGCCGTCCTCGCGCTCCACGATGAACAGGTCCTGCGAGGGCAGGTGCGTGATCTCCGTGATCCGCCCGATCTCCGTGCCGTCGGCAAGGACCACGTCGAGGTCGATCAGCTGGTGGTCGTAGAACTCCTCGGGGTCCTCGGGAGTCGCCTCGGGGTCGACGTCGGAGATCAGGAGGGTGTTGCGCAGGGCCTCGGCCGCCGTGCGGTCCTTGACGCCCGCGAAGCGCACCAGCAGCCGGCCGCTGTGCACCCGGCCGGTCTCGACGGTCAGCGGGCCCACTCCTGCGGGGTCCGTGGTCAGTACGGCGCCGGGCCCGAGCCGCAGCTCCGGCTCGTCCGTGCGCACCTCGACGGTGACCTCACCCTTGATTCCGTGGGCGCGGCCGATCCGCGCGACTACCAGCTGCACTCTCGTTCTCTCCTGTCCGTACCTGTTCTCGTACCTGTGTGTACGACTGTGTTCTCCCGGCAGAACTGTGCTCTTCGCCAGAACCGCGTTCTCCGGCAGAACCGCGTTCTCCGCCAGAACGGTGTTCTCCGGCAGAAACGACAGCGGGCCGGGGCGGGCCTCAGCCCTCCCCGGCCGCTGCCGGTAATGCTCTACTGCCTGATGCTCAGTTGGCCTGGTCCACGTCGACGAGGTCGACGCGAATACCACGGCCACCGATGGCCCCCACGACGGTACGCAGGGCGCGGGCGGTACGGCCGTTGCGGCCGATCACCTTGCCGAGGTCGTCGGGGTGCACCCGAACCTCAAGGACGCGTCCGCGACGGAGGGTGCGCGAGGCGACCTGCACGTCGTCGGGGTTGTCCACGATGCCCTTCACGAGGTGCTCAAGAGCCTCCTCGAGCATGCTCAGGCCTCGGTCGACTCAGCGGCGGCGTCAGCCGGGGCCTCGTCCGCCTTCTTGTCGGCCTTCTTCGCCTTCGGGGTGATGGCCTCGCCCTTGGCGTCGCCACCCTCGAGAGCCTTCGCGAAGGCGTCGAAGGAAGCGCGCTTGTCTTCCTTCGCCGCCGGCTGCAGCAGCGGCGCGGGGGCCGGAAGGCCCTTGTGCGCCTGCCAGTCACCGGTGAGCTTCAGGATGGCGAGGACGGCGTCGGTCGGCTGGGCGCCGACGGACAGCCAGTACTGCGCACGCTCGGCGTTGACCTCGATGCGCGAGGGGTTCTGCACCGGGTGGTACAGGCCGATCTCTTCGAGGGCACGACCGTCGCGACGCACGCGGGCGTCGGCGACGACGATGCGGTAGTGAGGCGAACGGATCTTACCAAGGCGCTTCAGCTTGATCTTGAGCACTGGAGTGGTCTCTCCTGGAATTGACGTGGTTGGGCACCACGGGATGTCGCGTGGGGTTGCGGTACTCGGAGTGCCCGATGGACGCGTCAGCCGGAGGAGAGAGGGGTCCTGTGCGGCTGTCGAGTACAGCTGTCCATTGTGCCACACACCTGCGACGCGCCGGTCCGCGGCCGGGGGCTCGATCGGCGGCCTCAGCTAACGGCGGCCACCACGTCCGGGATGCGGAAGGGCTTGCCGCAGCCGCCGCACACGATCGGGGCCTGGGCCAGCACCGAAGGAACGACGCGGACATTGCGCCCGCAGTCGCAGACGGCCTTGACCCGCACCCCTCCCCCCGACGACCCGTGCCGGGCGGCGGGGCCGCGGAAGGACCGCTTGGTGTCCGCGGCCGTGGCGACCGTGTGCGCCTTCAGCGCGCGGGACAGCCGCTCGATCGTGGGACGGTAGCGGCGCTTCGCCTCGGGGTTGAGCGCGACCAGGGAGAATCCGCTGCTGGGATGCGGCTCCTCCGGGTGGTCCAGGCCCAACTCCTCGGCGATCGCGAGGAATCTGCGGTTGTGGTAGCGACCGGCGCGTGAGGTGTCACGGACGCCGCGGGCTGCGGCGATGCCGTGGACTGCCTCGTGCAGCAGTCGTTCGAAGGAGAGAGCCGCGCCGCAGGCGGACGAGGACTCTCCGATCAGGGACTCGGGCGCGGCAAGATCGGGCAGCTCGGGGTGGTACCGCTGGATGTCGGCCCACGCCTGCGCCAGTTCTGCGGCGAGGACAGGTGGTGTCGTGCTCACGACGTGACAACGAGCCGGAGGGCCCCCGTGTTCCTATTCCGGGGCATCCCAAATAATTTGCACGTACCAGTCAGTTCCCGCTGATGCTTCCCGACGAGGGCGGGTGCGCCGATCTGCGGAGGACCCGCGCAGCTCGCGTCAAGCCGGTACGTATCCACGGGTACGCCCCCGGGCGTACCCGAACTGCCTGCTGGGGGCGGCGGTCGGCTCCCGTGGCACGTGCGCCGTCCGCAGTCCCCGCGCCGGTTCACCGGAACGGCCGTACCCGGAGGCGACAGTACCGGCGCCCCGGGGCCGGCCCCGCTCCGGCCGGGGCACGTCGGACAGACGCCGTACGGCCGTCCGCCCGTACGGGGGCGCGGCCGGGGCGGTCGCTGGGGGCGCACACACGGAGCGCACAAGCATTGCCCGCTGCCCACTGGACGTGGGAACGGATGCGGAGTTCCCTGACATACGGGGGGGATGTGCCGACGCGCACGCAGCACGGCCGAGGCGCACGCAGCACGGGGGTTGTCACACCAGGGCACGACCGACCTCTCGGCGGATTGGGGCGCTTTCGATGACACCGACGCTCGTCCAGCACCACCCGAACACGACCTCGCCCACTGCGGGCGCCCGCGCGTGTACGCGCGCGCGTGACTGGGCCGAGATCCAGGAACGGATGCTGGTTCCGCTCTACGAAGCGGTGTACGAGCGGCTTGAGGTAGGCCCTGCCACCCGGCTGCTCGGCCTCGACTGCGGCGCGGGCCTGGCCCTGATCGTCGCGGCCTCCCGGGGTGCGTCGGTCACCGGCGTCGACACCGATCCCGCGTTGATCGCGCTCGCCCGCGAACGGCTGGTCGACGGCGGGGTCGCCCCCGACGTGGCGGCCACCGTGGTCTGCGGCGCCCCCTCGGACGCCACCGGACCGGCTCCGTACAACCTCGTGACCGCCTTCGAGCCGATCGGCTGTGCGGCCGGCGACACCGACGGCCTCACCCCGGCCCTCGACGCCGCCGTGCCGCTGGTCGGCCGCGGCAGCGCGGTCGTCCTGACCGGCTGGGGCCCGCCGGAGCGTTGCACCACGTCGGCCGTACTGCGGGTGGCCTGTCGGCTCACCGACGCCCTGCGCACGTCCGGCGGCTGGCGGCCCTCGCTGCGGGACGACCTGGAGGACGTGGCGGCCCGGGCCGGACTCAAGCCGGACGGATCGGGGCGGGTGGCCTGTCCCTTCGGATACGGCGACATGGACAGTGCGGTGCGCGGGCTGCTGTCCACCGGCCTCTTTGATGCGGCGGTACGGGCGACCGATCCGGCGCAGGTGGAGAAGGAGCTGGCGGAGGCGCTGCATCCGCATCTGCGGGCGGACGGGACGGTGTGGATGCCGAACGTCTTCCGTTATCTGATCGCCCGCAAGCCGTAGCTCCCGCTCGAAGAAGGCGCCGCACTCCTCATAGAGGCGTCACGCGTCCGGCTTCGACAGGCGCGTGATGCCCGCCGCCCGGTACGCCGCCGCCTCCTCCAGGGTCTCGTTCTCCAGCAGCGCCCGGGAGAGGGCGTCCAGCTTGGGCCGGTTCTCCTCCAGGAGGCGCAGCGCGTCGGTGTAGCACTCGTCGACGATGCGGCGCATCTCGCTGTCGACCGCGTCGAGCGTCGCGGGGGCGGCAGACAGTCCGTACGCCTGCTGCGCATCGGACGGGATGGCGGTGAGACGGCCGACCCGCTCGCTCATCCCCCAGCGGCCGACCATTCCTCTGGCCAGGTTGGTGACCTGTTCCAGGTCGTTCTCGGCACCCGTCGTAATCACCCCGAAGACGACGTGTTCGGCGGCCATTCCGCCGAGCGCGCCGATGATTCTGCCGCGCAGGTATGCCTCGGTGTACGCGTACTTGTCGGCGTCCGGCGCGGAGAGGGTGACGCCGAGCGCCCGGCCCCGCGGCACGATGGTGATCTTGCGGACCGGGTCGGCGCCCGGTTGCAGCATGCCGAGCAGGGCGTGCCCGCTCTCGTGGTACGCGGTCCTGCGGCGTTCCTCCTCGGGCATGACGAGGGGGCGCTCCGCGCCGAGCTGGACCTTCTCCAGGGCGTCGGAAAGGTCGCTCTGGGTGACGGCGTCCTGTTTGCGCTTGACGGCGAGGAGCGCGGCCTCGTTGGCGAGGTTGGCGAGGTCCGCGCCGGTCATTCCCGGTGTCGTACGGGCCACCTGGGCGAGGTCGACGTCCTCGGCGAGCGGGATCACCCGGGTGTGGATCTTGAGGATGGCCTCGCGCCCTCCTCGGTCGGGCGGGCTGACGGTGACGACGCGGTCGAAGCGGCCGGGGCGGGTGAGGGCGGGGTCGAGGACGTCGGCGCGGTTGGTGGCGGCGATGACGACGACGCCCTCGGAGCCGGAGAAGCCGTCCATCTCGGTGAGGATCTGGTTGAGCGTCTGCTCGCGCTCGTCGTGGCCGCCCATGCCGGAACCGCCGCCGCGGGCCCGGCCGATGGTGTCGATCTCGTCGATGAAGATGATCGCCGGGGCGACCTTGCGGGCCTCCGCGAACAGCTCCCGTACTCGCCCCGCACCCACGCCCACGATCATCTCGATGAACTCCGAGGCGGACGCGGAGAAGAACGGAACCCCCGCCTCACCGGCGACGGCCCGCGCGAGCAGGGTCTTTCCGGTGCCGGGAGGGCCTGCGAGCAGCACGCCGCCGGGCATCCGGGCGCCCAGCTTCCGGTACGCCTGCGGATGCTTGAGGAAGTCGACGACCTCCGACAGCTCGCCCTCGACCTCGTCGATACCGGCCACGTCCTCGAAGGTGGTCCGCTTGTCGGCGGCCACCTCGACCGGCTTCGGCGGCGCCTTCCGGCCGAGACCGCCCATGCCACCGCCGCCCGTGCCACCGCTCATGCGCCGAGCGATGACCACCCAGAGGGCCACCAGGAGCAGCATCGGCGCGAGCGAGATCAGCAGGTTGGCGAGGAAGCTGCGCTCCTCGACGACCGGTTTGGCGGTGACGGTCACGCCGTCCTTGGTGAGCTCGTCCCACAGCTTGTCGTCGGCGAAGGCCGGCCGCTGGGTGACGAACTTGGTGTACTTCGCGTCCTTCTCACCGTCCGGAACGGGCTGTTCCTTCTTCAGCTCGCCCTGGATCGCGTCGCCCTTGGAGTAGATCTTGGAGACGTTGTCGGCCGTGACCTGCTTGCTGAACTCCGTGTACGCGACCGTGGGCTCGTCGCCCTCGTTGAAGAAGCCCAGCACGATGTTGGCGAGCAGATAGACGAGCAGCGCGGTCATCGCGAGCCTGCCCCAGCCGCCGGGCATCTTCTTCTTCTCGGGCGGCGGTGGCGGCGCACCCTCCGAACGCCACGGCTGGTCAGGGGTCTGGCGCGGCGGCACAGGGTTGCTCATATTCGGACGTTACGACACAAAAACGCCGCGGGCACCCTCGGAGGAGGGTGCCCACGGCGTCGTACGAAAGCTGCCTGACCGTCAGCCCATGAACTTCTTGAACTCGTCCGGGAGCTCGAAGTCCTTACCGTCCTGGCCTGCGGGAAGACCGAACGCGCCACCGTTCTGCGCGGCCTGCTCGCGGCGCTCGGCCTCCGCCTGCTCCTCGGCCTTGCGCTTCATCGGGTTGCCGCTCTTGCGCTTGCCCTTGGCCTGCTTGATCTGCTTCTTCTGCCTGCCGGGGCCGCCGCCCATCCCGGGCATCCCCGGCATGCCGGGCATTCCGCCGCCCTGGGCCATCTTCGCCATCATCTTGCGGGCGTCGAAGAACCGCTCCACCAGGTTCTTCACGGCGCTGACGTCGACACCGGAACCCTTGGCGATACGGGCGCGGCGCGAGCCGTTGATGATCGTGGGCTCGGCGCGCTCGCCCGGGGTCATCGACTTGATGATGGCCGCGGTGCGGTCCACGTCCTTCTCGTCGATGTTGTTGATCTGGTCCTTGATCTGCCCCATGCCCGGCAGCATGCCGAGCAGCTTGGAGATCGAGCCCATCTTCCGGACCTGCTCCATCTGGGCCAGGAAGTCGTCGAGCGTGAAGTCCTTGCCGCCCTTGGAGGACGACAGCTTGGAGGCCATTTTGGCGGCCTCTTCCTGGCTGAACGTCTTCTCCGCCTGCTCGATGAGGGTGAGCAGGTCACCCATGTCGAGGATGCGGGAGGCCATGCGGTCCGGGTGGAACGCGTCGAACTCGTCCAGCTTCTCGCCGTTGGAGGCGAACATGACCTGACGGCCCGTGACGTGCGCGATGGAGAGCGCGGCGCCACCCCGGGCGTCACCGTCGAGCTTGGAGAGCACCACGCCGTCGAAGCCGACGCCGTCGCGGAAGGCCTCCGCGGTGTTGACCGCGTCCTGACCGATCATCGCGTCGACTACGAAGAGGATCTCGTCCGGGCTGACGGCGTCGCGGATGTCCGCGGCCTGCTGCATCAGCTCCTGGTCGATGCCGAGACGGCCGGCGGTGTCGACGATGACCACGTCGTACTGCTTGGTCTTCGCGTACTCGACGGAGTCCTTGGCGACCGTGACCGGGTCGCCGACGCCGTTGCCCGGCTGGGGCGCGTACACGGCCACACCGGCGCGGTCGGCGACGACGCTCAGCTGGTTGACGGCGTTGGGGCGCTGGAGGTCGCAGGCGACGAGGAGCGGGGAGTGGCCCTGCCCCTTGAGCCAGAGGCCGAGCTTTCCGGCGAGGGTCGTCTTACCGGCACCCTGGAGACCCGCCAGCATGATCACGGTCGGGCCGGACTTGGCGAACCGCAGGCGGCGGGTCTCGCCGCCGAGGATGCCGACCAGCTCTTCGTTGACGATCTTGACGATCTGCTGGGCCGGGTTGAGCGCCTTGGAGACCTCGGCACCCGCGGCGCGCTCCTTGACCTTCTTGATGAAGGCCCGGACGACGGGCAGGGCGACGTCGGCTTCCAGCAGCGCGATACGGATCTCGCGGGCGGTGGCGTCGATGTCCGCCTCGGAGAGCCTGCCTTTTCCGCGGAGGTTTTTGAAAGTCGCGCTGAGGCGGTCGGAGAGGGTATCGAACACGGCGCTCGTTGGTCCTCGGAGTCGGGGGCGATGGGGTGTGGCACCCAGCGTATCGGGCCCGGGGCCGGACGAGCCCTGGCAGGTCGGTTTCGCCCGGCACGACCCGGTGGGCCGGGCGCCCGGTCAGCCCCTGTCCCCGACGGACCCTGCGCCCTTGTCCCCGCCCGACCCCGGCACCTCGTTGACCCGGTCCATGTAGGCGATCGCCTTCTGCCGGGCCTCGGGGGAGGAGAACGCCCCGCCGTGGCCGACCTTGTCGGTGACCGTGTGCAGGGCCTTCCCGCCGAGCTGACGTGCCACCCCGTCCGCCCACGCCTTGGGCGTCGACGGGTCCTGGGTGTTGCTGAGCAGCATCGCCGGGTGCGCGCCGCGGGAGGTGACCGGGGCGTCGGAGCCGGGGGCCGGGGCGGGGGCGCCGACGCACAGGGCGGAGTAGGCTCCGGCGTTCGTCGAGTAGCCGACGGTCGGTGCGGCCTGCCTGGCGGACGCCAGGTCTCCCCGGGCGTCCTTCGCGCCGGTGACTGCCAGGTCGAAGCTGGAGCAGACGATCGGGTCCGCGTACGGCACCTCCGGCGGCATCTCCTCGTCGCCCCCGGGGCCCCCGCCCTCCGGAGCCGGGTGCTTGCCCTCGGACATGTCCTTGAGGCCCTTGGCCGCCTCGGCGAACTGCCCGTTGCCGGTGCTCGTCTCCAGGTACTGCGTGACGGTGGCCTCCGACCAGGGCCTGCCGTTCAGGTTCCCGGGCAGGGCGCCGTCCCGCGCCTTCCGCTGGGCCTTCTTCAGGACCGACGCCGGGTCCTGCTTGTGCAGCACGCACTGGGAGTCGACGGCGCACCACCGGCTGAACTTCCGGTACACGGCCTCGCTCCCGGCGGCGGCCGTGGTGACGAAGTCGCGCCGCGACAGCACCGGGTTCATCACGCCTTCAAGGAGGGAGCCCGTGACGTGTTCCCCGAAGAGCCCCAGATACCGCTCCGCGGTGAGGGTGCCGTAGGAGAACCCGTACAGATTGATCTTCTTGAGATTCAGGGCCTGCCGCAGCACCTCGGCGTCCTTGGCGTTGCTGAACGCGTCGAGGTGGTTCTTGAGGCCTGCGGGCTTGGTGGCGCACTTCGCCCACAGGGTCTGCTGATTCGCCTTGAGCGCGGTGAATCCGGATTCCGTGACCGGCGGGAGGAGCGGCACCTTGAGCGCGTTCTCGGTCGGGCAGTGCAACTGTCCGCTCTGGCCGATTCCGCGCGGGTCGAGGGCGATGAGGTCGTAGGCCGGGAGGTTCTCGCGGAGCACGCCGAGTCCCATGGAGCCGGAATCCCCTGGGCCCGGCGGCAGGTTGAGGATCGTCCCCTTCTTCTTCGCCCGGTCCGCACTCTCCCAGCGGTACACCTGGAGGTCGGCAGTGGGGGAGTTCTTCTTCCCCCAGTCGACGGGTACGGTCAGCCGGCCGCAGGTGACGCCCTCGTTGACGTCGTCCGTCTCGCAGGCACCCCAGCGGATCTTCTGCCGGCCGAACTGCTCCGTACTCGCGCCCCGCACATCTGCCGAGTTCGCCGACGAGGCCGAATTCTTCGTGCCGATCGAGGAGGCGGTTTCCGGTGCCGCGCATCCCGCGACGCCGATGCCGGCGCCGGCCAGTGCGACTGTTACCAGGGAAATCCTGCGGTGCATGTAGAGAATGCCCTCCGTTCGAGAGACGACGGGCCGAAGCCCCGCGCCTCTCCCGTGCGGCGACCCCGTGGTCCGGATTTCGCCTTCGTACGGATTCCATACTCCCGACCGTCTGCGCGGTAACTCTCGCTCCGGCGAACGACGTTGGGGTGGCTCCCCCGGATGACCCACGCCCGGCGGGTCGGCCGGTGGGATGACCCGGGAGTCAGGGTTGTCACCCAGTCACCACCCTCCCCACCGCCCCGCTGCCGTCCGCCTCACCACCCCCTCATCACCCCGATGCCCCCTCACGGCCCCGCTACCGCCCCAGCGCCTCCCCCACCCCCCGTGCGACCTCCGCCGCCTCCCCCGCTCCCAGGGGGTCGCCGTCCGGGCCCGTCACGTAGAACGCGTCGACCGCGCTCGCCCCCAGCGTCGAGACGTGGGCGCTGCGTACCCGTACTCCCGCCGAGTCCAGCGCCCGGCCGATCCGGTGGAGGAGGCCGGGGGCGTCCTGGGCGCGCACCTCAAGGACCGTCGCGTGCCGGGACGCCGTCGGGGCGACCGTCACGCGCGGCGCGGGTGCCTGGCTCCTCCGCCGCCGCGTACGCCCGGCCGCGTACGCCGTCTCCCGCTCCGCCAGCCGGGCCGGCAGGTCCAGCGAACCGTCCAGCGCCCGTACGAGATCGGCGCGCAGCCGCGTCGCCTCCGGGAGCCCTCCGTACGCCGCCGCCACCCGCCAGTCCAGCAGCAGGACAGGGGCTGCCCCCGCCAAGGGGGGCTCCGCCGAGCGCAGTTCGGCCGCCCGCACCGTCAGCCGGTGCAGGGCGAGGACCCCTGCCACCGCCGGCAGCACCCCCGGCTGGTCGGGGACGGCGATCACCAGCTCGACCCCGAGCCCGGCGTCGCCCTCCTCCCGCGCCCGCAGCGTCAGTGCGGGGCCGCCGGTGCGGTGCGCCTCGATCGCCAGCCGTTCCTGCTCCGCGCTCAGCGCGACCGGTTCGGGATCCGGCAGCGGGTCTCCCGCCAGCACCGCCCCCACCCGCTTCACCAGGTCCGCGACGAGCGAGGCCCGCCACGCCGACCACGCCGCGGGCCCGGTCGCCCGTGCGTCCGCCTCCGTCAGCGCGTGCAGCAGCTCCAGCGTCGACGCCGTCCCGACCGCCTCCGCCACCGACCGCACGGTCGCCGGGTCGTCCAGGTCGCGCCGCGTCGCCGTCTCGACGAGCAGCAGGTGATGGCGTACGAGAGTGGCGACGACCGCGACGTCGGTCGCGTCGAAGCCGATCCGGGCCGCCATGTCGCGGGCGATGGTCTCCCCTGCCACCGAGTGGTCGCCGGGCCAGCCCTTGCCGATGTCGTGCAGCAGCGCGGCCACCAACAGCAGGTCGGGGCGGCCCACGCGACGGGTGAGGCGCGCGGCCTGCACCGCCGCCTCTATGAGGTGGCGGTCCACGGTCCAGGTGTGCACGGGGTTGCGCTGAGGCCTGCACCGCACCCGCTCCCAGTCCGGGAGCAGCCGGGTGACCAGTCCCTCCGCCTCCAGCGCCTCCCACACGGGCACCGCCGACTCCCCGGCCCCCAGCAGCGTGACCAGTTCCTCGCGGGCCTCGGCGGGCCACGGCACGGGCAGCTGCGGGGAGACCTTGGCCAGTTGCCGTACGGCATGGAGGTTGACCGGCAGCCCGGCCTGCGCGGCTGCCGCCGCCGCTCTCAGGGGGAGCACCGCGTCCCGTTCCGGCCGGGCGGTGCGGGCGAGGACCGCCTCGCCGTCCTGCTCCACGACCCCGTCGGCGAGCGGCGTCCGGTCGGGCGCCGGCCTGCCGCCGAGGAGCGCCTTGAGCCTCGGCCGTACGGAGCGGGACCTGAGCACGCGCTCGACCTCCCGCCACGTCACGTCGCTCGCGTACGACAGCGTGCGCCCCGCCTCGTACACCTTGCGCAGGAGTGCGTCCGCGTCGAGGAGGCCGAGTGCGGCGGCGACCTGGTCCTGCTCCTGGAGTGCGAGCCGGTCGGTGGCCCGTCCGGTGGTGAGGTGCAGTGCGTCGCGGACGTCGAGGAGGGTGCGGCGGGCTTCGGCGAGGCCCTCGCGCGGGGCGTCGGCGACCCAGGAGGCGGCGACGGCGCGCAGGGAGGTGGCGTCCCTCAGTCCGCCGCGCGCCTCTTTGAGGTCGGGTTCCAGGAGGTACTGCAACTCCCCTGCCCGCTCGGCCCTTTCCACGCCCAGTTCCCGCAGTGCGGGCAGCCGCTTCACCGCCTGGTTGCGCCAGTCGGCGAGGACGGCGGTGCGCAGGCCGGCGGTGAGGCCGAGGTCGCCCGCGACGTGCCGGGCGTCGAGGAGGCCGAGGTGGACCTTGAGGTCGTCGCCCGCGACCTTGCGGGCCTCGGCCGGGGTGCGCACGGAGTGGTCGAGGGCGATCCCGAGGTCCCAGACGGGGTACCAGATCCGGTCGGCGAGGGCCGAGACGGCGGCCGGCGAGGAGCCGTCGTGCAGCAGGAGCAGGTCGAGGTCGCTGCGCGGGGAGAGTTCACCGCGCCCGTACCCGCCGACGGCGACGAGTGCGGCGGAGCGCACCCCCGATTCGCGGGCGGCGATGCGGAACAGCTCCGCCACCCATTCGTCGGTGATCCGGGCGAGGCCGGAACGGCGCGGCGGCCCGGACCGCGACTCCTCCTGGAGGAGTCGCAGCC
>NZ_JBSGZD010000226.1:0-12964 GCF_053610825.1 Streptomyces sp. NPDC054863
GACCCGGCAGGAGCGCCGTCAGCGGGACGTCAGCGGGACGCGCCCGCCAACTCCTTTTCCGGAGCGGCCTCTTCCGCCCCGTCCGCGCCCTTGTTCCCGCGCGGCAGCAGCACCGCGACCAGGACCGTGCCCGCGCCGAGCACCACCGCGCCGATCAGGCTGGTGTGCGCGACCGCGTCGGAGAAGGCGGAGCCGACGGCTTCCGCCATGTCCTTGGCGCCCTGGGCGAGTTGGCCCGCCTGGCCCTTGAGCTGGGCGGCCTGTTCGGGGGTGGCAGCCTTCGCCGCCTGGCCCGCCAGTGCGTGGGCCTTGTCGCCGATGCCCTGGGCGACCGCGTAGCCGGCGCCGACCGAGTCCTGTGCGGTGTCGAGTGCCGACGCGGGAAGCTTCGAACCGCTCGTACCGTCGGCCAGGTGCGAGGAGTACGAACCGGCGAGCACGGAGCCGAGTACGGCGATGCCGAGCGAGCCGCCCAGCTCCAGGGAGGTGTCGTTGACGGCGCCGCCGACGCCGAGTTCGGACTCGGGGAAGGCGCCCATGATCGCGTCGGTGCAGGGCGAGAGCGCCAGGCCGATGGCGAGTCCGAGGATGACGAGCGGCAGGACGAAGTCGCCGTAGGTGGACGCGGCGTCGACCCGGGTGAGCAGGGCGAGCGCGACCGTTCCGCCGACCATGCCGGCCGTGACGGTGACCTTCATGCCGAGGCGCGGGGTGAGGAAACCGGTCAGCGCGGAGCCGACGAAGACCGCTCCGGCCAGCGGCAGCATCCGTACACCCGTCTCCAGGGCGTTGAAGCCGAGCACGAACTGGAGGTGCTGGGTGAGGAAGTAGAACGCGCCGAAGACGGCCAGGAAGAAGAGCGCGACGGCGAGGTTGGAGCCCGCGAAGCCGCGGTCGAGGAAGCGGCGCACGTCCAGGACGGGGCGCGGGTGGCGCAGCTCCCAGAGGACGAAGAGGAGCAGGCCGACCCCTGCGACGACGGCGGCGCCGATCGCCTTGCCGTCCCAGCCGAAGTGCGGGCCCTCGATGATCGCGAAGATGAGGGCGGCGACCCAGACGACGGAGAGGAGTCCGCCGACGTAGTCGATCCGGCCGTGGGCGGAGGCCTTGGACGGCGGTACGAGCACGAGGGCGCCGACGATCGCGAGGGCGGCGACGGGCACGTTGATCAGGAAGGTCGAGGACCAGCCGTGGTCTTCGAGCAGCGCACCGGCGACGAGCGGGCCCGCGGCGATGGCGAGTCCCGCGGTGGCGGTCCAGAGCACGATCGCCTTGGCGCGTTCGGCGCGCGGGAAGGTCGCGGCGAGGAGGGAGAGCGTGGCGGGCATGATCATCGCGGCGCCGACGCCCATCACGGCGCGGGCGGCGATGACGCCGTCGGCGCTGTCGACGAGCGAGCCGGCTATGGAGCCTCCGCCGAACACCAGCAGTCCGAGGACGAGGGCGCCGCGGCGGCTGTACTTGTCGCCGATCGCGCCGAGGAGCAGCATCAGCGCGGCGTACGGGACGGTGTAGCCGTCGACGACCCACTAGAGGTCGGCGCTGTTCAGGCCGAGGTCCTTGGTCATGTCGGGGGCGGCGACGGTGAGGGCGGTGTTCGCCATCACGATGATCAGCAGACTGAGGCAGAGGACCAGCAGGGCCCACCAGCGCCTCGGATAGGGCCGGTCCATCTTCTCCACCGGCTGGGTCGCGACCAGTCGCACGGTTTCCACCTCTTTGCCATCATCTGACGATTCCTGCTTGCACAGCAGTGTGCAACTACACAGCTATGTGCAAGTTAGCGGAATGCACAGCCGTGTGCAAAATGGATCCATGACCACGGGTACGGGTGCAGGTTCAGGTGCGGGTGCGGGTGCGGGTACGGGCAGCTCGGCGAGGGCGGACGCGAACCGCCGCCGCATCATGGACGTCGCGCTGGCGGAGCTGCTGCGCGACCCGGACGCGAGCATGGATCAGATCGCGCGGGCGGCGGGGGTCGTACGGCGCACCGTGTACGGGCACTTCCCGAACCGGGAGGCACTGGTCGCCGCGCTCGTCGACGGCGCGGCGGAGGCGGTCATCGAGGCGCACGCGGCGAGTCGCGCCGGGGTGGACGACCCGGCGGAGGCGCTCGCGCGGGCGATGCTCGCGGTCTGGCACATCGCGGACCGCTACCGGCTGCTGGTCGCGCTGGCGCAGCGGAGCGTGACGATGGAGGGCATCAAGCAGCGGCTGACGCCGGTGCGGGAGGACTGCGTGGCGCTGCTGCGGCTGGGGCAGTCGCAGGGGGTGTTCCGGTCACCGGTACCGGCTGCGGCGCTGGCGTACGTCCATGAGCAGACGCTCTTCGGGCTCATGGAGGCCGTGAACGAGGGTCTGCTGTCCACGGCGGACGCGGGCCGCGCGGCGGCGACGACGGCGTTGCTTTCGGCGGGGGTCGGGGTGGAGGACATGGAGGAGCTGCTGGGGCGGGTGCGGGCGGGAGGGTAGCCGACGGGGGCGCCGTGCGGGTGCCGGCCGGCGGGTGGGCGCCGTGCGGGTGCGTTGTGGCTGGTCGCGCAGTTCCCCGCGCCCCTAGATGCCTGCCCCCCGGGCGGGACGGGGGGCAAGGGGGCGATCCTCACGCGGAGCTCGCCCCCTACCGCGACCGCACACCCCGCGCCGGTGGGGGCAGGCGTCCCGGGCTGCGCCCGGTGCACGGCTGCGCCGCGCGTCCTCAAACGCCGGACGGGCTGGATGTGCCCGGACCGGCTGGGGTCAGCGCGACTCCACCGGTGCCGCCTCGTCCCTCGGTGCCGGGACGGGGTCGGGGTCGTGGCCGTCGCCCTCCTCCAGCATCCGCTCGTCGAACGGCAGCTTGCCGGACAGCACCAGCTCCACCCGTTCCTTGTCGATCTCCTTCGTCCACGTGCCCACCAGCACCGTCGCCACCGCGTTGCCCGCGAAGTTCGTCAGAGCCCTGGCCTCGCTCATGAAGCGGTCGATTCCGACGATCAGGCCGACTCCGTCGACCAGTTCCGGGCGGTGGGACTGGAGTCCGCCGGCCAGCGTGGCGAGTCCCGCGCCGGTGACCCCCGCCGCACCCTTCGAGGCGATGATCATGAAGCCGAGGAGGGCGATCTGCTCGCCGAGCTGCAGCGGGTCGCCCATGGCGTTCGCGATGAACAGGGAGGCCATCGTCAGGTAGATCGCCGTGCCGTCCAGGTTGAAGGAGTACCCGGTCGGGACCGTGATGCCGACGACGGGCTTGCTGACGCCCAGGTGTTCCATCTTCGCGATCAGCCGCGGCAGCGCCGTCTCCGACGAGGAGGATGAGACGATCAGGAGGAACTCGCGCGCCAGGTACTTCAGCAGCTGGAAGAGGTTCACTCCCGCGACCAGCTTGAGGATCGTCCCCAGGACCACGACCACGAAGAGCGCACAGGTGACGTAGAAGGCGACCATGATGATCCCGAGCGCCTTGAGCGCGTCGATGCCGGTCGCCCCGACCACGGCCGAGATCGCTCCGAACGCGCCCAGCGGCGCCACCCACATGACCATCGCGAGGATCCGGAACACCAGCCGCTGGATGTGCCCGATGCCGCGCAGCACCGGCTCTCCCGCCCGGCCCATCGCCTGGAGCGCGAAGCCCACCAGCAGGGCGACGAAGAGGGTCTGGAGCACCGAGCCTTCGGTGAACGCCGAGACGAGGGTCTTCGGGACGATGCCCAGCAGGAAGTCGCCCAGGCCCTCGCTCGCGCCCGCCGCCTGCTTGGCGCCCGCGTCCTTGTGCGCGTCCAGGTCGAGGTCGGTGCCCGGGTGGATCAGGTTGCCGACCACCAGCCCGATGCCGAGCGCCACCGTCGACATCACCATGAAGTAACCGAGCGCGAGCCCGCCCACCGCACCGACCTTGGCGGCCTTGCGGACCGAGCCGATGCCCAGCACGATCGTGCAGAAGATGATCGGCGAGATCAGCATCTTGATCAGGTTGACGAAGCCGTCACCGATCGGCTTCAGGTCCTTGCCGACCTCCGGCCAGATCAGCCCGACGGTGATACCGAGGACGACGGCGACCACGACCGCCGGGTAGAGGTAGTGGGTCCGGTCACGTCTCCTCGGCGCCGAACCTGGTTCCGCGCCTGCTGCCGATCCCGCTTCCGTTCCCGTTCCGGCCACTGGAAGCCCTCCTCGTTCTCACCGATAAGCCCACGTCGGGGTGGGTCCCGGCGACTATGCACCACCCTGGGCGCCCACACACCCTTCCGGTCGTAGAGTTCACAGATTCCCCCTCGGGCACCTCTGGACCTTCCTACGAGCTGTGATCCGGGCGGAACGCACCGTAGCCAACGCGCCCGTCCCGTCCTACCGTGTGCCCGTGCATCTCACCCCGCCGTCCGACGCCCCGCCCTTCGACGCACCCGCCGCCCGTCGCCTGCGCGAGGCGCTCGGGATGGACCCCGGCCATGTCGCGTACGGGCTGCGCGCACAGTACGGACTGGAGGCCGGCCCGGAGCTGGTGGTCGCCTGGGAGCGCGGGCTGCGCACCCCCACCGCCCGCGAGGTGACCGCGCTGGCCGGTGTGCTGTGGTGCGCTCCCGCCGAACTCCTGCACGCCGCGCGCACCTTGCGCGAGCACCGCACGGCGCGCGGTCTCAACGCCGCGGACCTGGCCCGGCGGGTCGGGCTCGGCGTCGACGCGTACGTACGGATGGAGGAGGCGGGCCGGTGGCGCGGCACCGACCGGCAGACCGCCGCGCTCGTCTCGGAACTCGGCCTGACCCCCGCCCTGTTCATCACCGCGGCCGGCCGTGACGAGGAGCTGGCCGAGCTGCTGCGGAATGCGGTGACGACCCGCTGGCAGGCGTACGTACGACCGCTGGTCAAGCTGCTCCCGCTGCCGCGTGCCGCGCTGGAGAACGTACTCCTGCGGCTGCACGCCGACTACCAGTCGCGGATGGTGGCGACGCTGGGGTGGGGCGGCGCCGGGAACGCGGGGGACGGGGAGGCGGGGCGGGAGTTCCTGGAGGGGATCCTGGGGCACTTCTGGGAGCGGGCCGAGGGCCTGCGCTAGGGAGCGGGCCGAGGGCCTGCGCCAGCCACGGGAGCCGCTGGAGGCCGTCCCGGCAGCGCCCGTCGCGCCCGCCAGGCGGCACCCGCCGGACCCGCCCGGTCACACCCGTCGAGCCCGCCCGACAGCACCCGCTGGACCCGCCAGGCAGCGCCCGTCGAGCCCGCCCGGCAGCAGCCGCGTCACGTGCCCGGTGGGTCGAAGCGGAACAGCTGGCCCGCCGCGTCGTCCTCGCACGGCCGCTGTTCCAGCGCGGTCCACTCGGCACGGGAGGCTCCCGGCACCGTGAGGCACATCCGGGTGTGCTGCGGGCGGATCCGGTAGCCCTTGACCGGGCTGCCGACCGGCTCGAAGCGGAACGTCTCCGCCGCCGGGTCGCGGTTCGCGCACTCGTCGTCCTCCACCCAGGCTCCCTTCTCGCGCTTCCCCCAGTGCACGCCCATGCAGCCGCCCTCGAACTCGGGGTGGTACGAGGCGATCCGCCAGTCCTCCTCCCCCATCCTGACCAGCGAGTACTGGGGGATGAGTCCCTCGCAGGGCGCTTGGTGGACCTTGCCGCTCGTGACGCCGTTCCGCTCCCCCAGGCAGAGCCCGGAGTGCACCGCGCGCAGCGTCCGTTCACCGGCACCGGGCGCGGTCACCGCATCGAGCGTCCGGGGCTGCGGATCCGTGTCGCGGGTCAGCCAGACCACCGTCGCCGCGACCACCGTCAGGGCGAGCGCGACGTTAAGGACCTTGGTCCGGGAAATCCGCCGCGGAGTCGAGGCTTCCGGCCCGCCGACGGGGGCCTTTCCGCCCGGCGGGGACGGGACTTCGGCCACTGGCGCGAGGGCGGGTGCCGGGTGCGCACGCGCCGACGAGGGCTCGGGGGCCGGGTCCGCACGCACGGACGAGGGCTCGGGTGCCGCCTCCGGTGCCTCTTGCGGTGTCTCCTCCTGGGCCGCCTCCGGTACCTCCTGCGGTACCTCCTCCGACGCCGCGCCGCCCGCCGGTTCCGGCGTCTCCCCCGGTACCGCCACCACCGCCACCCGCTCGCCGCGTACCGCGAGTTCCTTCCGTACCGCCAGCCACTCCTCCACCACCGTCGGGCCGCATCCGCACGCCCGTGCGTAGGCGGCCACCAGTTCCTCGCGCGGCACCGTTGTGCGCGCCAGCATGTTCGCGACCGTGCTGCGCGGCAGGACGTCGCCGGTCGCGTCGGCGCGGGCGGTGAGTTCGCGGTACGTGAGACCCGACCACTCCTTGAGCGCGTGCAGTCCCTCGACGAACTCGGCGGCCGTGCGCACCGCGCACGGATCGGGCTCCGGCATGCGGACGCCTCCTGTCACCTCACCCGACCTGCGTCCGGACGGCAGCGGAAAGGGAGTTGGGACATGTCCCGGACAGGCTGAAGCCTTGTTGATCCGGCCGCGCAACTCAAGAGTGGGAACCGCCGACTCCGGCCGGAACACGCCTCCGGCAGGACACGCACAACGGCCCCGGTCGTCCACAGGGGAGACGATCGGGGCCGTTCTGTCCGTACGCTCGTGACAGGAGGTTCGAACGCCCGCGGACGGGGGCTCGTGCGTCTGCGGCCGGAGGTTCGAACGCCCGCGGCCGGACGCTCGTACGCCCGCGGCCGGAGGTTCGTACGCCCGCGGCCGAGGGCCGGCGGTCAGAAGACCGACTCGGCCTCGTACATCCGCGCCTCCGGGACCGTCTTCAGCTCGGTGACGCCCTCGGCGAGCGGCACCATCTCGATGCTCGTGCCGCGCAGCGCGGTCATCTTGCCGAAGTGTCCCGCGTGCGCCGCCTCCACCGCGTGCCAGCCGAAGCGGGTCGCCAGGACGCGGTCGTACGCGGTGGGCGTGCCGCCGCGCTGGACGTGGCCGAGGATGACCGGGCGGGCCTCCTTGCCGAGCCTGCCCTCCAGCTCGACGGCCAGCCGGGTGCCGATGCCGGTGAAGCGCTCGTGGCCGAACTGGTCGATGACGCCCTTCTCGTACGGCATGGTGCCCTCGGCCGGACGGGCGCCTTCCGCCACGCAGACGACGGCGAACTTCTTGCCGCGCGCGAACCGCTCCTCGACCATCTTGACCAGCGAGTCGACCTCGAAGGGCCGCTCGGGCAGGCAGATGCCGTGGGCGCCGCCCGCCATGCCGGACTCCAGGGCGATCCAGCCCGCGTGCCGGCCCATGACCTCGACGACCATGACGCGCTGGTGCGACTCGGCGGTCGTCTTCAGCCGGTCTATGGCCTCGGTGGCGACGCCGACGGCGGTGTCGAAGCCGAAGGTGCGGTCGGTGCCGTTGATGTCGTTGTCGATGGTCTTCGGGACGCCGACGACGGGCATGCCCGCGTCCGACAGCATGCGGGCGGCGGTCAGGGTGCCCTCCCCGCCGATCGGGATGAGAGCGTCCATGCCGTACTTGGCGGTCAGCTCCGCGCAGTTCTCGGCGGCCTCGCGGAGCCGGGCGCGCTCCAGACGGGCCGAGCCGAGGATGGTGCCGCCGCGCGGCAGGATGCCGCTGACCGCGTTGAGGTCGAGGGGGCGGTAGTGACCGTCGAGGAGGCCCTTGAAGCCGTCCTCGAACCCGATGACCTCGTCGTTGTGTCCGGCGACGGCACGGTGCACGACCGACCGGATCACTGCGTTCAGCCCAGGACAGTCGCCGCCTGCGGTGAGAACTCCGATACGCATCGTGCTGTGTCTCCTGCTCTTGGTGGTACTTGTGAGCCAGGTTCCAATTGTTCCACGGCCGGAATGCACCGCGCGCTTTCGGATACTCCTGGACAAGCGGGACAGGGGTCTTTGTGCCCTGCTCACGGGACTCCTTCCGGCGGGCGCCATATCCAGCCACAAAGGTATTGTCAAGGGTGCAAGACCGCCCTAACCGCACAAAATCGGCACAGTTGCTCGCCGATCGCTTACCTCAGTACCTCTGTTAGCTCAGTTACCGACCTTGAGACCTACGACGACGAGACGGAGAGCACGCGTGACGCGCAGCGTGTACGTGACCGGCATCGACCGGGGGGACGGCCGCCAGGTCGTCGAGCTGGGAGTCATGGAGCTCCTGACCCGCCAGGTGGACCGCGTGGGTGTCTTCCGCCCACTGGTGCACGACGGCCCCGACCGCCTCTTCGACCTGCTCCGTGCCCGCTACCGGCTGTCCCAGGACCCGGCGACGGTGTACGGCATGGACTACCGCGAGGCGTCCGCCCTGCAGGCCGAGAAGGGCACCGACGAGCTGGTCTCCCAGCTCGTCGACCGCTTCCACAAGGTGGCCAGGGACTACGAGGTCGTCCTCGTGCTCGGCACGGACTTCGCGGACACCCAGTTCCCCGACGAGCTGTCGATGAACGCCCGCCTGGCCAACGAGTTCGGGGCGTCCGTGATACCCGTGGTCGGCGGCCGGAAGCAGACCGCCGAATCGGTGCGCGCCGAGGCCCGCAACGCCCATCGCGCGTACGAGAGCCTGGGCTGCCACGTCCTCGCGCTGGTCGTGAACCGGGTCGCCCCGCTCGACCGGGCCGAGATAGCCGAGCACCTCAACGACAGCCGGCTGCCGGTCCCCGCGTACGTACTCCCTGACGAGCCGGCGCTCGCCGCCCCGACGGTCGCGCAGATCACCCAGGCGCTGGGGGGAACGGTTCTGCTCGGCGACGACGCGGGGCTCGCGCGCGACGCCCTGGACTTCGTCTTCGGCGGCGCGATGCTGCCCAACTTCCTCAACGCCCTGACCCCCGGCTGCCTGGTCGTCACCCCCGGCGACCGCTCCGACCTGGTCGTGGGCTCGCTGGCCGCGCACAGCGCCGGTACGCCGCCCATCGCGGGCGTACTGCTGACGCTGGACGAGCGGCCCGGCAAGGAGATCCTGACCCTGGCGTCACGGCTGGCGCCCGGCACCCCGGTGGTCTCGGTGGCCGGAGGTTCCTTCCCGACCGCCGGAGAGCTGTTCGCCCTGGAGGGCAAGCTCAACGCGGCCACCCCGCGCAAGGCGGAGACCGCCCTCGGCCTCTTCGAGCGACATGTCGACACCGCCGATCTGCTCGACCGGATGTCGGTGGCCCGCAGCGGGCGCGTGACGCCGATGATGTTCGAGCACGAGCTGATCGAGCAGGCCCGCTCGGACCGCCGCCGCGTCGTACTCCCCGAGGGCACCGAGGAGCGGGTGCTCCGCGCCGCCGACGTGCTGCTGCGCCGCGACGTCTGCGACCTCACGCTGCTCGGTGACGTGGACGTCATCCGCAAGAAGGCCGCCGACCTGGGCATCGACCTCGCGAACACCCAGCTCATCGACCCGCAGACCTCCGAGCTGCGGCAGTCCTTCGCCGAGCGGTACTCCCAGCTGCGGGCCCACAAGGGCGTCACCGTGGAGCTGGCGCACGACGTGGTCGCCGACGTGAACTACTTCGGCACGCTGATGGTCCAGGAGGGCCTCGCCGACGGCATGGTGTCCGGCTCCGTCCACTCCACCGCCGCGACCATCCGGCCCGCCTTCGAGATCATCAAGACCAAGCCCGACGCCAAGATCGTCTCTTCGGTCTTCTTCATGTGCCTCGCCGACAAGGTCCTGGTGTACGGCGACTGCGCGGTCAATCCGGACCCGGACGCCGTGCAGCTCGCGGACATCGCGATCCAGTCGGCCGGGACCGCAGCCCAGTTCGGCGTGGAGCCGCGGATGGCGATGCTGTCGTACTCCACGGGCACCTCGGGCGCCGGCGCGGACGTCGACAAGGTGCGCGAGGCGACCGCTCTCGTCCGCTCCTCGCGCCCGGACCTGCTCGTCGAGGGCCCGATCCAGTACGACGCGGCCGTCGAGCCGTCGGTGGCCGCGACCAAGCTCCCGGGCTCCGAAGTCGCGGGCCAGGCAAGCGTGTTGATCTTCCCGGACCTCAACACCGGCAACAACACCTACAAGGCCGTGCAGCGCTCGGCCGGCGCCGTGGCCGTCGGCCCGGTCCTCCAGGGCCTGCGCAAGCCGGTCAACGACCTGTCGCGCGGCGCACTCGTCCAGGACATCGTCAACACGGTCGCCATCACCGCGATCCAGGCCCAGGGCGAACCGGCATGACACCCACTGCCCGGCCCTCCTCGGGCACCGGGACCGCTCCTGCCCAGCCCCCGCTCCGCACGACACCGCACCCGTACGAGAAGGCACCGCTGTGACCACTGCTCCCACCCGCATCCTCGTCCTCAACTCCGGCTCCTCGTCGCTGAAGTACCAGCTCATCGACATGAGCGACCGCTCCCGGCTGGCCATGGGCCTGGTCGAGAGGATCGGCGAGAACTCCTCCGCGCTGGTCCACACGCCGCTGCTCGGCGAGGGCGCGGGCAAGAAGCGCATACGCGAGATCCGGTTCGCGGACCACGACGAGGCGCTCCAGGCCGTCGCGCTCGAACTGGCGGCGGACGGTCTCGGCCTGGACTCCCCCGAGCTGGCCGCGATCGGGCACCGGGTGGTCCACGGCGGCCTGAAGTTCTCCGCCCCCACCGTCGTCACGGACGAGGTGCTGGCGGAGATCGAGCGCCTGGTCCCGGTCGCACCCCTGCACAACCCGGCCAACATCACGGGGATCAGGACGGCCCGGGCACTGCGCCCCGACCTCCCCCAGGTCGCCGTCTTCGACACCGCGTTCCACACGACGATGCCGGAGTACGCGGCCCGCTACGCGATCGACGTCGAGACCGCCGACGCGCACCGCATCCGCCGCTACGGCTTCCACGGCACGTCGCACGCGTACGTGTCCCGCAAGACGGCGCAGCTGCTGGGCAAGGCCCCCTCCGAGGTCAACGTCATCGTGCTGCACCTCGGCAACGGAGCCTCCGCGTCCGCCGTCCGGGGCGGGCGCTGCGTGGACACCTCCATGGGGCTGACCCCGCTGGAAGGCCTGGTCATGGGCACGCGTTCGGGTGATCTCGATCCGGCGGTGATCTTCCATCTGGAGCGGGTGGCCGGAATGTCGACGGATGAAATCGACACGCTCCTCAACAAGAAGAGCGGCCTGGTCGGTCTCTGCGGCGAGAACGACATGCGGGAAATCCGCCGCCGTATCGACGAGGGCGACAAGCAGGCCGAACTCGCCTTCGAGATCTACATCCACCGGTTGAAGAAGTACATCGGCGCCTACTCCGCCGTACTCGGCCGGGTGGACGCGGTCGCCTTCACCGCGGGCGTCGGCGAGAATGCCGCACCGGTGCGCGAGGCGGCCGTGGCGGGCCTCGCGGAACTGGGTCTCGCCGTGGACGCGGGCCTCAATTCCGTACGTTCCGACGAAGCCCGGATCATTTCTCCGGAGTACGCGCGGGTAGCCGTCGCCGTTGTACCGACCGACGAAGAACTGGAAATCGCGAACCAGGTGTACGACCTGGTCGCAGCCGTCGACAACACCGGCAACTGAGCGCGTCTGAGCACCACCGCGCCCATTTGTACATTCCACCAGACGGAATATTCCACAGCGAAACAAACCGATAGGATCCGCCTTATGCGCCGTTCCAAAATCGTCTGCACCCTTGGCCCCGCCGTCGACTCCCACGAGCAGCTCGTCGCTCTGATCGAAGCCGGCATGAGCGTGGCCCGATTCAACTTCAGCCACGGCACCCACGAGGAGCACCAGGGCCGTTACGACCGCGTCCGCAAGGCCGCCGCCGAGACGGGCCGTGCGGTGGGCGTGCTCGCCGACCTCCAGGGTCCGAAGATCCGCCTGGCGAAGTTCGCCGAAGGCCCCGTCGAGCTCGTCCGCGGCGACGAGTTCACCATCACCGCCGAGGACGTCCGGGGCGACAAGTCCATCTGCGGCACCACGTACAAGGGCCTGCCGGGCGACGTCCAGAAGGGCGACCCGATCCTCATCAACGACGGCAACGTCGAGCTGAAGGTCGTCTCGGTCGAGGGCCCCCGGGTGAAGACGATCGTCATCGAGGGCGGTGTCATCTCCGACCACAAGGGCATCAACCTGCCCGGCGCGGCGGTCAACGTCCCGGCCCTCTCGGAGAAGGACGTCGACGACCTCCGCTTCGCGCTGCGGATGGGCTGCGACCTGGTCGCCCTGTCCTTCGTCCGCGACGCCGACGACGTCAAGGACGTCCACAAGGTGATGGACGAGGAGGGCCGCCGGGTCCCCGTCATCGCCAAGGTGGAGAAGCCGCAGGCCGTCGAGCACATGGAGGGCATCGTCGCGGCCTTCGACGGCGTGATGGTGGCCCGTGGCGACCTGGCCGTCGAGTACCCGCTCGAAAAGGTCCCGATGGTGCAGAAGCGCCTCATCGAGCTGTGCCGCCGCAACGCCAAGCCGGTGATCGTGGCGACCCAGATGATGGAGTCGATGATCACCAACTCCCGCCCGACGCGCGCGGAGGCGTCCGACGTCGCCAACGCGATCCTCGACGGTGCGGACGCGGTCATGCTGTCCGCGGAGTCCTCGGTCGGTGCGTACCCGATCGAGACCGTCAAGACGATGTCGAAGATCGTCGTCGCGGCCGAGGAGGAGCTGCTCTCCAAGGGTCTCCAGCCGCTGGTCCCCGGCAAGAAGCCGCGCACCCAGGGCGGTTCCGTCGCCCGTGCGGCGGCCGAGATCGCCGACTTCCTGGACGGCAAGGCGCTGGTCGCCTTCACCCAGTCCGGCGACACGGCCCGCCGGCTGTCCCGCTACCGCGCGGCCCAGCCGATCCTGGCCTTCACCACGGACGAGGCCACCCGCAACCAGCTCGCGCTGAGCTGGGGCGTCGAGTCCTTCGTGGTCCCCCACGTCGACAACACGGACGCGATGGTCGACCTGGTCGACGCCGAGCTGCTGAAGCTCCAGCGCTACAACAACGGCGACACCATGGTCATCACCGCCGGTTCGCCCCCCGGCATCCCCGGCACCACGAACATGGTCCGGGTGCACCACCTGGGCGGCGAAGCGGCCACCGCCTGACGGCAGCCGGTCGCACACGGGGCGGGCCCGGAG
>NZ_JBSGZD010000227.1:0-12953 GCF_053610825.1 Streptomyces sp. NPDC054863
CTTCGCGAGGTCCCGCCCCACCCGCTTTCGCGGCTCTACCTGTTGCTCTGCGCGTGGAGCGCGGGGTAGTCGGTGAAGCCCTTGTCGGTGCCGCCGAAGAAGGTGGCCGGGTCCGGGGTGTTGTACGGACCCTCGGTGGCCAGCCGGGCGGGCAGGTCCGGGTTGGCCAGGAACAGCGCGCCGAACGCGAGCAGGTCCGCCGATCCGTCGTCCAGCCGCCCGAGCGCCCGGTGGTCGGTCGGGCCCTCGGTGACCGGGTTGAGGATGAGCGTCCCGGAGAACCTCGCCCGCAGCACCTTCGTGAACTCCCGGTGCTCCGGGGTCATTTCGACGGTGTGCAGATAGGCGAGGCCGAGCGGCTCGATGGCGTCCGCCAGGGCCGCGTACACCTCCTGGACGTCGCCGTCCTCGGTGATGTCGTTGAACGGATTGCCGGGCGAGACGCGGATCGCGGTCCGGGAGGCGCCGATCTCGGCCACGACCGCCTCGACCGCCTCGACGGCGAACCGGATCCGGTTCTCGACGCTTCCGACGCCCCACTCGTCGGTGCGGAGGTTGGCGTTGGAGGACAGGAACTGGTGGATCAAGTACCCGTTGGCGCCGTGCAGTTCCACGCCGTCGAAGCCCGCGTCGATCGCGTTGCGGGCGGCGCGGGCGTAGTCCCGTACGGTCTCGCGGATCTCGTCGGCGGTCAGTGCGCGGGGTTCGGTGAAGTCCACCATCCCCTCGCCCGCGAAGAGCTTGCCGGCCGGGGTCACGGCGGAGGGGGCGACCGGGGTGAGCCCGTCGGACAGCAGGCTGGGGTGCCCGATCCTCCCGGCGTGCATGAGCTGCGCGAAGATCACGCCGCCGTCGGCGTGCACGGCGTCGGTGACCTTGCGCCACCCGGCGACCTGCTCCTCGCTGTGCAGGCCGGGGGTGAAGGGGTAGCCCTGCCCGACGACGGACGGCTGGATGCCCTCGGTGACGATGAGCCCGGCGGAGGCACGCTGGGCGTAGTACTCGGCCACGAGCTCGGTCGGCACCCCGCTCCGACCGGACCGGCTGCGGGTCATCGGAGCCATTGCTATGCGGTTGGCGAGGGTGGTGCCGGCGAGGTCGTAGGACTCGAACGCGGTGCTGGTCATGACGTTTTGCCCCCAAGGCAACGGATGCATGCGGACGGTTCTGAATGATTGGTCGGCCAAGTAATGTCCGACGGCTGTCACTGTAGCGCATTAATTGGTCGGCCAAGTTAAGCTGTGGGAACTACTTTGCAGGAACCGGGGAAGCCGGGATCCGAGAAGCCGAGGAACCGCCATGACGTCCGATCCCCTGTGTCCCGAGTCCCTCCCCAGCGCCGCCATGGGGGGTCCGGTCAGCCACTCCCTGTCGGTGGTGGCCCGGCTGCACCGGGCCGCGGCGGGGCGGGTGCTGCGATGCCTGGGGCTCTACCCGGGGCAGGAGTTCGTGATGATGCACCTGTGGCGGGCGGGACCGGTGCGCCAGTCCGAGCTCATCAAGGCGGTCGGCCTCGATCCTTCCACCGTCACCAAGTCCCTCCAGCGACTGGAACAGGCGGGCCACGTCCGCCGCTGCCCGGACCCGGAGGACCGCAGGGCGTCCCTGGTCGAAGCGACGGACAAGAGCTGCGAGCTGCACACGCGGGTGGCCGAGGCGTGGGCGAGCCTGGAGGAACGCACCCTGGCGGGACTGAGCGAGGACGAGCGGGCCGAGCTGCTGCGCCTGCTGGGCAAGGTGGAGGGCAATCTCTGCCCGGCGGGGGAAACCCCGGCCCCTTGAGGGGGTGCCTCCCTGGCCCTCAGATCCTCAAGGCCTCCGGGGAGACGGAGGACATGCGGACCCGGTCCCCGCACGGGGCGCAGCCCCGCACCTCAACGCCCACCGGCGCCTGCGGCGAACCCGCCCCCTCGCACCGCCCAGGCGACCGGCTCCTTCAGGAGACCGCCCAGGCGACCGGCCCCTTCAGGAGACCGCCCAGGCGACCGGCCCCTTCAGGAGACCGCACAAGCGGCCAGCTCCTTCAGGAACCTGTCCGTCGTCGCCGTGTCCCGCACCGCGATCCGCACCCATTCCTCCCCGAGCCCCGGGAACGTGTCCCCGCGGCGCACCGCGAACCCCCGCTCGCGCAGCCGTGCCCGTACGCCCGCCGCATCCGGCATCCGTACGAGCACGAAGGAGGCCCGCGCCCCCTCGACCACCCGCACGGACGCCCCCAGCCCGCCCAGCCCGGCGACCAGGTACGCCCGGTCGGCGGCGATCCGCACCGCGGCCGACGAAGCCTCCGCCAGCGCCTCGGGCGACATGCAGGCTTCCGCCGCCACCAACGCGGGCGTCGACACCGGCCACAGCGGCTGGGCCCGCTCCAGCGCCGCGATCGTCTCCGGTTCGGAGGCGGTCACGTACCCCACCCTCAGCCCCGCGAGACCCCAAGTCTTCGTCAGGCTGCGCAGCACCACGAGCCCGGGCACGTCACCCCGCCCCACCAGCGCCTCCGGCTCACCCGGCACCGCGTCCATGAACGCCTCGTCGACCACCAACGTCCGCCCCGGGCGCGCCAGTCGGGCGACGAGGGCCGCCGGGTGCAGCACCGACGTCGGGTTCGTCGGATTGCCGATCACCACCAGGTCCGCGTCGTCCGGTACCGCCGCCGGGTCCAGCCGGAAGCCGTCCGCCTCCCGCAGCAGCACCCGCCCCACCTCGTGCCCCGCGTCCCGCAGCGCCGCCTCCGGCTCTGTGAACTGCGGGTGCACCACCACCGGCCGCCGCGCCGGCAGCGCCCGCGCGATCAGTACGAACGCCTCCGCGGCTCCCGCCGTCAGCAGCACCCGCTCCACCGGCAGCTCGTGCCGCGCCGCCACCGCCGCCCGCGCGGCCCGGCCGTCCGGGTAGGCGGCGAGGGTGTCCAGGGAAGCGGCGAGACGTTCCTTGAGCCACGTCGGCGGAGTGTCGGACCGCACGTTGACCGCGAGGTCGGTCAGGTCCTGTGTGCCGCGCACTTCGGCGTCGCCGTGGTGGCGCAGGTCGTGGGCGGTGTGCGTGAGCGCCACCGCACACGTCGCCATGGCCGGTCGCCCCACAGGGTCCGACTTCCTTTTGGGTACGAGGAGTTCGGCCCCGCCGCCCCCGGCGACGAGTGCCGCGGCCTCCGCCACGGACGGTGTGCCGACCGCGCCGAGCGCCCGCCCCGACGGGTTGGGCACCGTCACCGACGCCAGGCGCTGCGCCCCGTACGACAGGACCGGCACCCCCAGCCGCCGCGCGCACGCGACGATCGCCGGCTCGTCCGCCTTGACGTCGACGGTGGCGAGCGCGGCCACGGCCGTCAGCGGCAGCCGCGCCTCGGCGAGCACGCCCACCACGAGTCCGTACAGCTCCTCGACGGGTGCGTCCTCGCAGGCCCCGACCCCGACGGTCACCCGTTCGGATCCGTTCACCGGACATCCTTTCGCGCGGCGAATCGGCCCAGCCCGAGGTGCGCGGTGGCCCGCGCATCGACTAGCAAGGGCACATGGCGGTCTTCGTCGCGCTCGGCGCGTTCCTGATGACGCTGTTCGGTGGCTGGGTCGCCCAGCGCGTCACCGACCGGCGCCACCTCGTACTGGGCCTGGCGGGCGGGCTGATGCTCGGCGTCGTCGGCCTGGACCTGCTGCCGGAGGCCCTGGAGGCCGCCGACAGCGAGGTCTTCGGCGTACCGGCGGCGCTGCTCCTCTTCGTCGGCGGCTTCCTCCTCGCGCACGCGGGGGAGCGCCTGCTCGCCGGGCGCCATGCGGGGCACGGCGGCGAGGAGGGGGAGCACGCCGCGCAGAGCCGCCGCCCCGAAGTGGGACTGACCGCGGCCTCCGCGATGGTCGGCCACAGCCTCATGGACGGCATCGCCCTCGGCGCGGCCTTCCAGGTGGGCGGCAGCATGGGGCTCGCGGTGGCGCTCGCCGTCGTCGCCCACGACTTCGCCGACGGCTTCAACACCTACACACTGACCAGTCTGTACGGCAACGAACGCCGCAAGGCCCTCGCGATGCTGTTCGCGGACGCGGTGGCCCCGGTGGTGGGAGCGGCGTCCACCCTCCTGTTCACCCTGCCGGCCGAACTCCTCGGCTGCTATCTGGGCTTCTTCGGCGGCGTACTCCTCTATCTGGCCGCCGCCGAGATCCTGCCCGAGGCCCACCACGACCACCCGGCCCGCTCGACCCTGCTGTGCACGGTGGCGGGCGCGGGCTTCATCTGGCTGGTGGTGGGCCTCGCCGCGGAGTGAGGCCGCAGTGCCCGAGAAGGTGATCACGGCCGGCCGCACCGCTCCACGAACCGGTACGCCATCTCGGGAGCGGCCGCCCAGTGCGTGTGCAGATAGCTGGCGTGCACACCGTCCTGTACGAAGCCCTCGACGCGGCGCTGCGGATGCGTGATGCCCCACGCGGGCGCGGCCCCCGCCCCCGGCTCGACGACCGTCCGGTGGAACTCGTGCCCGCGCAGCCGCGTCCCGGCGGCGGCCAGCGCACTGTCACCGACGGCCACGGCCTCCCGGTACCCGAGCGTCAGCTTCTCCGACATCCGCGCCTCGGCGTCCAGCACCCCGCACATGGGCTGCCCGTCGAGCGAGCGCGCCAGATACAGCAGCCCGGCACACTCGGCGGCGACCGGCGCCCCCGAACGGGCGAGCTCGGCGACGGCCTTGCGCAGCGGCTCGTTGGCCGACAGCTCGGGCGCGTACACCTCGGGAAACCCGCCCCCGATCACCAACCCCCGTGTCCCCTCGGGCAGTTGCTCATCGTGCAACGGATCGAACGGCACGACGGTGGCCCCGGCCGCGGCGAGCAATTCGGTGTGCTCGGCATACGAGAACGTAAACGCCGCCCCAGCAGCAACCGCTACGACCGGACCCCCGCCCCCTTGGGCGACGGGGCCGCCCCCGGGGGCGGAACGGGCGGGCAAGGGAGCGGTCCCCGGCGGAGCCGCACCCACCCGGTCCCGCCCCACCTCTGCCGCCGCGTCCCCGCCGGGCTCCCAGGCCGCTGTCCCCGTGGCCCCCGCACTCCTGGCCAACGCCAGTACCGCCTCAAGGTCCACGCTCCCGCGCACCTGCTCGGCCAGTGCCGCCACGGCCTCGACCGCCTCCGACTGCCGCTCGGCAACCGGCACGAGCCCCAGGTGCCGAGAGGGCGTCCGCACCTGCCGGGCCCGCCGAAGCGCCCCCAGCACAGGAACCCCCGACCCGTCGAGGGCCTCCCGCAACAGCTCCTCGTGCCGGTCCGACCCCACCTTGTTCAAGATGACGCCGCCGATCCGCACCTCCGGATCCCAGGACGCGAAACCGTGCACCAGCGCCGCCACCGACCGCGACTGCGAGGACCCGTCCACCACCAGCACCACCGGCGCCCGCAGCAACTTCGCCACCTGAGCGGTCGACGCCAACTCGCCCTGCCCGGCGGCCCCGTCGTACAGCCCCATCACGCCTTCGACGATCGCCAGGTCGCACCCGGCGGCGCCGTGCTCGAAGAGCGGAGCCACCAGCTGGGGCCCGCACATGTACGCGTCCAGGTTGCGCCCCGGCCGCCCCGTCGCCAGCGCGTGGTAGCCCGGGTCGATGTAGTCGGGCCCCACCTTGTGCGGCGAAACGGCAAGACCGCGCTCCGTGAAAGCAGCCATCAGCCCCGTCGCGACAGTGGTCTTCCCACTCCCCGACGACGGCGCGGCCACCACGATCCGTGCTACCACTCGATGCCCCGCTGCCCCTTCTGACCCGCGTCCATCGGGTGCTTCACCTTCGACATGTCGGTCACCAGGTCGGCGGCGTCCAGCAACGCCTGCGGAGCGTTGCGCCCGGTGATCACCACATGCTGCGTGCCCGGCCGGTCGCGCAGCACCCGCACGACCTCCTCGACGTCGATCCACCCCCAGTGCATCGGGTAGGCGAACTCGTCCAGCACGTAGAACTTGTACGTCTCGGCCGCCAGGTCCCGCTTGACCTGCTCCCAGCCCTCCCGCGCCTTCTCCTCGTTGTCGGTCTGGTCGTCGCGCTGCACCCACGACCAGCCCTCGCCCATCTTGTGCCAGGCGACGGTCCCGCCCTCGCCCGTGGCACCGAGCGCCTTGAGCGCGTTCTCCTCGCCGACCTTCCACTTCGCCGACTTCACGAACTGGAACACCCCGATCGGCCAGCCCTGGTTCCAGGCCCGCAGCGCCATGCCGAAGGCTGCCGTCGACTTCCCCTTGCCGATGCCCGTGTGCACCATGAGCAGCGGCCGGTTGCGGCGCTGGCGGGTGGTGAGCCCGTCGTTCGGAACGGATTCCGGCTGTCCCTGCGGCATTTAAGCGGCCTTCCTGGTGCTGTGGTGTCCCTGTACGTCCTTGACCAGCCCGGCGATCGAGTCCGCCCGCAGCTCGTCGAGCGTCACCGCCGTGCCGCCCAACTCCCTTGCCAGCTCGGCCGCGAGACCAAGGCGCACCATGCCCGACTCGCAGTCCACGACCACCGAGGCGATGCCCTCCGCCTCGTGCAGCCGCGCCGCCCGCCCGGCCAGCGCCACCGGCTCGGGGCCGCCGGTCGCCCGGCCGTCCGTCACCACGACCAGCAGCGGCCGGCGCGACGGATCCCGCAGCCGCTCGATCCGCAGCACCTCGTGCGCCTTCAGCAGGCCCGCCGCCAGCGGCGTACGGCCGCCCGTCGGCAGCAGCTCAAGGCGTGCAGCCGCGGCGTCCACCGACGAGGTCGGCGGCAGCGCCACCTCGGCGTCCTTGCCGCGGAAGGTCACCAGACCCACCTTGTCCCGCCGCTGGTACGCGTCGAGGAGCAGCGACAGCACCGCACCCTTGACCGCGCTCATCCGCTGCCGGGCCGCCATCGAACCGGAAGCGTCCACCACGAAGAGCACCAGGTTCCCCTCGCGCCCCTCCCGCGTCGCCTGCCGCAGGTCGTCCCGCCGTACGACGAGGCCGCGTCCGGTGCGTCCGCGCGCGTGCTGGTGCGGGGCGGCGGCCTGCACGGTGGCCGCCAGATGCAGCTTGGTGAGCGCGCCCCGGGGGCGCAGAGCCCCTGTCGTACGCCCGTGCTCGGTACGCGCGCGGGACCTGCGGCCCGCCGCGCCCTCGCCGAGACCCGGCACGCTCAGCATCCTGGTGCGGAACGGCTCGGCCGACTGGGCGGGGGGCTGTTCCGCACCGCCCTGCCCGGCGGGGGCGGGCTGCTGCTCGGGCTGATCCGCCGGCGGCTCGGGCAGGTCGTCCTGCTCCGACCCGCTCTGCTCCGGGGCGTCGGGGCTGCCGCCGCCGCCGCCGTCGCGCTGCGGCGGGAGACCGCCGCCGCCAGGCCCGTCCGGGTCGGTGTCCGGGTCGTCGCCGTCCTCGTCGGTCCGCGGGGGGCTGTTCTGCTCCAGCGTCTCGTCGAGCTTGTCCTCGTCGAGGCCCGGCGCGTCGAACGGGTTGCGCCGCCGCCGGTGCGGCAGCGCCAGCAGCGCGGCCTGCCGTACGTCCTCCTCCTGTACGTCCTGACGCCCGGCCCACGCGGCCAGCGCGGTCGCGGTGCGCGCCATCACGATGTCGGCCCGCATCCCGTCGACCTCGAAGGCCGCACAGGTCGCCGCGATCTGCCGGAGCGCGTCGTCGCCGAGGCGGACCTGGGGCAGCAGTGCGCGTGCGGCCACGATCCGCTCCCGCAGATCGGCCTCCTCGCCCGCCCACTTGGCGACGAAGCCCGCCGGGTCGTCGTCGTACGCCAGCCGGCGGCGTACCACCTCCACCCGCTGGTCGGTGTCGCGGGACGCGGCCACCTCCACGGTCAGCCCGAACCGGTCGAGCAACTGCGGGCGCAGTTCGCCCTCTTCGGGGTTCATCGTCCCGACCAGCAGGAACCGTGCGGCGTGCCGCACGGACACACCCTCACGCTCGACGTACGAAGCGCCCATGGCGGCGGCGTCGAGCAAGAGGTCGACCAGGTGGTCGTGGAGGAGATTGACCTCGTCGACGTACAGAATCCCGCGGTGCGCGTCGGCCAGCAGCCCCGGCTCGAAGGCCTTCACACCGTCGGCCAGCGCCCGTTCGATGTCGAGCGCGCCCACGAGCCGGTCCTCGGACGCACCGACCGGCAGCTCCACCATCCGCGCGTCGCGCGACACGCCGTCGGCCCCCGGGTGCGGTCCGTCGGGACACACGGGGTCGGGTGTGGCCGGGTCGCACGAGAACCGGCACCCGTCCACCACCGGCACCTGCGGCATCAGCGCCGACAGCGCACGCACGGCGGTCGACTTGGCAGTGCCCTTCTCGCCGCGCACGAGCACACCGCCCACGGCGGGCGACACCGCGTTGAGCAGCAGCCCGAGCCGCAGGTCGTCCTGCCCGACGATCGCGGTGAAGGGGTAAGGGGCACTGGTACTCATGCGACCTCCATAGTGGTTCTTGGCACAGCTGTCACAGTCGCAACTTGCGTTGCGCGCACGGCACTTCTCATCCGTGGACCTCCGGGGCCCCCGGCGGCACGAACGGCAGCCCGGCGGGGGCGCCCGACTCGATGAGCCGCCACAGTCCGTCCGTGTCCGCATGCTCCTCGATCAGGTCGCCGAGCCTGTCCAACTGCTCCTCGCGCAACGCCTCGAAGCTCGTGTCCGGCGCCGGGACGAAGCGCCGCCCGGCCGCCGCGGCGACCTCCCGCAAGAAGGCCCGCCGAAAGGCATCACTCTCCAGCGACCCGTGCCAGTGGGTGCCCCACACGGACCCCACCCGGCACCCGTCCAGGAAGGTTTCCCCACCAAAGACCTCGGCCACCCCGTGATGGATCTCGTAACCCGCCACCGGTTCGCCCAACGCCTCGCCCACCGGCCGGGCGAGGGTCTTCTCGCGCGCGAACCGCACCCGCACCGGCAGCAGCCCCAGCCCGTCCACGACACCGGCCCGCGACTCGACCTCGTCCTCGATGCGCGTCCCCAGCACCTGGAACCCGCCGCAGATCCCCAGCACCGGCAGACCCTCGGCCGCCCGGCGCACCAGGGCGTCGGCGAGCCCGCGCTCCCGCAGCCACGCCAGCGCCTTGACCGTGCCCCGCGTCCCCGGCACGACCACCAGGTCCGCGTCGGCCAGCTCCTCGGCGCGGTCCACGAAACGTACGACCACACCCGGCTCGGCGGCCAGCGCGTCCACGTCCGTGAAGTTCGACATCAGCGGCACCGCGCACACCGCGACGCGCAGCACGTCCTCGCCGACCGGCGGCGCGACCACGGACTCCCGTACCGCACCCCGCATCGACACCCGCAGGCCGTCCTCCTCGTCGATGCCGAGGCCGTGCGCGAACGGCAGCACGCCGTACGTCCTGCGCCCGGTGAGGTCCTCCAGCATGTCGAGCCCCGGCTCCAACAGCGACACGTCGCCGCGGAACTTGTTCACCAGGTACCCCGCGACCAACCGCTGGTCCTCCCTGGCCAGCAGCGCCGTCGTACCGAAGAACGACGCGAAGACGCCACCGCGGTCGATGTCCCCGACCACCACCACCGGGAAGTCGGCGGCCCGCGCGATCCCCATGTTCACGATGTCGGTACGGCGCAGATTGATCTCCGCCGGGCTTCCGGCCCCCTCGCAGATCACCGCGTCGTACTGGCTGCGCAGCTCGGCCAGGCACTCGGTCACCGTCCCCAGCAGCGCCTCGCGGTGCCCGCCCTGCACACCTTTCCCGTACGTCTTCCCGCCCGCCGTCCCGAAGAAGCCGCGCGCGCTCATCTCGCCCACCGGCTTGCCGAGCAGCACCACCTGGCTGGACCTGTCGCTGCCCGGCTTCAGCAGTACGGGGTTCATCAGCGCCGTCGGCTCGACCCGCGCCGCCTGCGCCTGCATCGCCTGCGCGCGCCCGATCTCCGCGCCCTCACGCGTGACGAACGAGTTCAGCGACATGTTCTGCGCCTTGAACGGGGCGACCTTCACCCCCTGCCGCACCAGCCATCGGCAGATCCCCGCCGTGACCACGCTCTTGCCCGCGTCCGACGTGGTCCCCGCGACCAACAGCCCGCCGCCACTCATGAGTTACGTCCCTTCAGGTACGAGGCCGCAAGACGCCCCGCCGCACACACGGCCAGCGCCAGCAGATTCACCCGGCGCGACAGACGCACCGCACGCTCGATGTCCGGTACGGCGACGGGCCGCCCGCTCTCCCCGTTCAGTACGGCCCGGTGCTCCACCCGTCCCGCGTACGACAGCGTGCCGCCGAGCGTGACGCCGAGGGCGCCCGCGAACGAGGACTCCACCGGGCCCGCGTTGGGGCTCGGGTGCTTCGCGGCGTCCGCGCGCCAGGCCCGTACCGCACCCGGGGGATCGTCCCCGGCGAGCACGGCCAGCGCGGCGGTCAGCCGGGCGCCGGGCCAGCCCATCACGTCGTCGAGGCGCGCCGAGGCCCACCCGTAGCGCAGGTGACGCGCCGACTTGTGGCCGACCATCGCGTCCAGGGTGTTCACCGCCCGGAAGGCCACCAGCCCCGGTACGCCGCCGACCGCGCCCCACACCAGCGCGCCCACGACCGCGTCCGAGGTGTTCTCGGCGACCGACTCCACGACCGCGCGCGCCATCTGCTGCCCGTCCAGGGCCTGCGGGTCCCGCCCGCACAGGTGCGGCAGCCGCTCGCGGGCGACGTCGAGGTCACCGGCGGCGAGCGCCCCGCCGATCGCACGGGCCTCGCGCCCCAGCGACGTACCGCCGACGACGGACCAGGTGGCGGCTGCGGTCAGGGCGACGGAAGCGACGGGGGAGCGGCGTGCGGCGCGTGCGGCGACGGCCGCCGCTCCGGCGGCCCCGCCCACGCAGACCAGGGTGTGCAGTGCGCCCCACCCGCGGTGGTCGCGCCAGAGCCTGCGTTCCACCGCGCCCGCTCCACGTCCGAAGGCGGCGACGGGGTGGCCCCGCCGTGGGTCGCCGAGCAGGAGGTCGCCGAGCAGTCCGGCGGCGGCGCCGTACGCGAAGACGCGGGCGGCACTCGGGCAGGGGGAGGCTGAACTGCGGGTTCCGCAGCCGGGCATGGCGATGTGTCCTTAACTCAGGGTCCGCGCCCTGGTTCGACGTGACGAGCGGCTGGGAGTTCCTGGCTTCCGTACGACCGGGTGGGTCGGTACGTGACAGTGGCGGGACCGCGCCGGATTCGCACCGGCTTCCTCTCCATGCCGCCGTATTGGCTCCGGCAGTCCACCACGCCCCGAGAACACCCGTCAACCTGGGGTTGACCTGCGCCGCTCTCCGGGCCCGGGGCGGACACGGACCGGACGCGGGGCGCACACAGAGACCCGGGGTGTACGCAGAACCGCCCCGTGCAGGAAGCACGGGGCGGTTCGGTGGGGCGTGGTTCAGGCGACGATGAGGAAGATCCCGTACGCCACGGCCGCCGCGCACAGTGCGAAGCAGGCGTACGCGCCGGTGCGCGCCATGGCCGCGGAGCCGCCCGAAGCGGCGGCGCTCTCCTGCTTGGAGAGGCCCACGATGCCGAGGGTGAACAGGCCCACCAGACCCACGGTGGCCACGAGGCTGACGCCGAAGACGGTGCCGAGAGCTGCCCAGTCGATGTTCATGTCGTGTGCGTCCTTAGACCGAAGCGGCCGGGCGGGCCGCCTCGGCGGGGTTTCCGGCGGGGGAGTGGAGGGTGGCCTTTATGTCGCCGGTCGCGGCGTGCGTGACCTCGTGCGGGAACACACCGGCCGGGGGCGGGGAGACCGCCGCCATGGCGGTCGTGACGACTCCCGCGGGCTCGGCGGGGACCGGAGCGTCCAGGTCGTCGGCGGTGACGTTGGTGTGGTCGACCGGCTTGCGGCGCGACAGGGACCAGATCACGCCCGACCCGCCGACCAGCAGGACCGCGACGGCGGCGACGCCCCAGCTGCCCTGGCCGGTCAGGAACTCCGCGGCGGCGGCGACCAGACCGGCCGCCGGCAGCGTCAGGCCCCAGGCGACGAACATCCGGGTCGCGGTCGACCAGCGGACCACGCCGCCCTTGCGGCCGAGGCCGGCGCCCATCACGGAACCGGAGCAGACCTGGGTGGTGGAGAGGGAGAAGCCGAGGTGCGAGGAGGCCAGGATGACCGTCGCGGCGCCGGTCTGGGCGGCGAAGCCCTGCGGCGGACGGAGGTCGGTGAGGCCCTTGCCCATGGTGCGGATGATGCGCCAGCCGCCGAGGTAGGTACCGGCGGCGATGGCGACACCGGCCGAGACGATGACCCACAGGGGCGGGTTGGAGCCGGGGGCCAGCACGTTCCCGGTGACCAGGGCCAGGGTGATGACCCCCATCGTCTTCTGTGCGTCGTTGGTGCCGTGGGCGAGCGAGACGAGACCGGCGGAGGCGATCTGGCCCGCCCGGTAGCCCTTGGCGGTGGCCTTCTCGTCGGTCCTGCTCGCCAGCTTGAAGGTCAGCCGCGTCGCCAGGTAGGCGGCGAGACCGGCCACGATCGGCGCGGCGATCGCGGGCAGCAGCACCTTGGTGATGACGACGCTGCCGTTGACTCCCGAGGTGCCGACCGACATCAGGGTGGCGCCGATGAGGCCGCCGAAGAGCGCGTGGGAGGAACTGGACGGCAGGCCGATCAGCCAGGTCAACAGGTTCCAGAGGATCGCGCCGACGAGCGCCGCGAAGATCACTTCTGTCGTGATGCCGCTCTCGTTGATGAGCCCGCCGGAGATCGTTTTCGCGACCTCGACGGAGAGGAAGGCACCAACGAGGTTGAGCACGGCGGACATGGCCACCGCCGTCTTGGGTTTGAGAGCGCCGGTCGAGATGGTGGTGGCCATCGCGTTGGCAGTGTCGTGGAAACCGTTCGTGAAGTCGAACACGAGAGCGGTCACGATCACGATTCCGAGAAGGAGCGTGATGTGTTCCATTTACCCAGGCAATCGTTTGAGGTCAGTGGCTGTTGGAACGTAAGCAACCTGAGTGAACGGAAGATGAACTGGGCAGGGCGTCCCGGTGACCCGAAATCCCGCGCCGTCGTTCCGTTTTCACC
>NZ_JBSGZD010000228.1:0-12902 GCF_053610825.1 Streptomyces sp. NPDC054863
CCATCCGATCGGATGGTCCGCTTCTTGTTTTCTGTGGAGCTAAGGAGAATTGAACTCCTGACCTCCTGCATGCCATGCAGGCGCTCTACCAACTGAGCTATAGCCCCGTGCTGTGCACTTCGTGTCGTTCCCCGTGGTTTCCCCCGGCGACATCGCCAACTTTAGACGGAGAATCGCCGCATCACCAAATCTCTTTCCGTGCTCCCTCCGGGCGGCCTCACCGCACCCCGACCCCACCCCTTCCGTGACGGTACCGTCACCCCACGTGACTGAAATCAGGACCGGGCGGGCCCCTGCCGCGCTCAGCCACCGCACCCCTCGCTCCGCGCTCTCCGCAGGTGCGGTCTGTCTTCTCTCCTTCGCCGCGTTCTGGGCCGCCCAGCGTCTGGCGCAGGTGTCGATGATCGACCTGACCGTCTATCGCGCGGAAGGGGCGACGGTGCTCGCCGGCGGTGACCTCTATGAGATGCGCGTGACCGCCGCGAATCTCCCGACGACGTACCCACCCTTCGCCGCCCTGCTGTTCACCCCTCTGACCTTGCTGGACATCGGCCCGATGCGCACCCTCGCAACGGCGGGCAACCTCGCTCTCCTGGTTGCCCTGGTGCATCTGTCCTTCAGGCTGATCGGCCGCGGCAGTCCCACGGTCACTCTGTGGGTGGCGTCCGCGGCGGTCTGGTGCGAGCCCGTCTGGACGACGCTGCGGTACGGGCAGATCAACCTCGCCGTCGCGGTCGCCGTGCTGTGGGATCTCACCCGGCACGACCGGCACCGATGGGCGGGCGCGGGAATCGGCCTCGCCGCGGCGGTGAAGCTGACACCGGGGCTGTTCGTCGTCTTCCTGCTGCTCACCGGCGTGGCCGCGGCCCGCCGCGCCGGTACGTACCGCGACAACCCCTGGTTGCGGCGGGCAGCCGTCGCCGTCGCCGCGTTCTCCGCCGCCACCCTCGCCTCGGCAGCCCTCCTGCCTCGGGACTCCCGCTCCTTCTGGACCCGGAAGGTCTTCGAGTCCTCCCGGGTCGGCAACGCCGAGGACACCGCCAACCAGTCCCTCGGCGGCCTCCTCGCCCGCCTCCTGCACACCGGTGAACCCGGCCTGTGGTGGGTCTCCGCCGCCGCACTCGTCGCGTCTCTCGGGCTGTACGCGGCAGTGACCGCCGCGCTGCGGGGTGAACGGGCCCGGGCCACACTGACCTGCGCGGTGACGGCCTTGCTGATCAGCCCGATCTCGTGGTCGCACCACTGGGTGTGGTGCGTGCCGCTGGTCCTGTTCCTCGCCGGGGAGTCGGCAGGGGACTCAGGCGCGCGACGTGCGGCAGCGTGGGCCGCAGGGGCCGTCTTCTTCTCGTACGCGCTGTGGGCCGTGCCGCACGGCCGGTGGGGGCGCCCCGAGCTGCACCAGAGCATCGGGGAGTTCGCACTGTCGGCGATCTACCCGGCAGTCGGCCTGGCCTTTGTCCTGACATGCTTTGTCCTGACAAAGGCTTCGGAGGCTCCGCAGGGTCAGGCCCTGGCGAAGGAGTAGAAGCGCTTGAGGGTGCAGTGCTCGTCGAGCAGGCGGCCGTAGATGGGCTCGCCCTCCAGCTCGCGGTAGGTCTCGATCGGGTCGCCCTTTATGATCAGCGCCCTCGCGCACTCCTCGCACCAGTACTGGTACTCGGAGTTGACCGGTTCCATGTCGCGGACGATCGGCGTACCGCTGCCGCACCAGTCACATTTCCGCCTGTGTGCGCCCATCGTCCCCTCCCCTTCGGCGACCGCCTCTCCGGCGCTCGATTCTGTCACGGCTCCGCAAGGGGGACAGCAAAAGATCCCGCCCCCTGCCGGGGACGGGATCTTGATTGTGGAGCTAAGGAGAATTGAACTCCTGACCTCCTGCATGCCATGCAGGCGCTCTACCAACTGAGCTATAGCCCCGCGTGTTCTTGGTGCGGTGCGGGGTGTTTCCCGCTCTGCGCTGCGAACAAGAAGAACTCTAGCCTGCGACCTGCCGGAAAGTGAAATCCGGGTCGGTCGCCGTCCCGGTCGCGGCCCTGGACGGTCCGGGGACGGTTCAGTCGTCGTCCCCGAGCACGGGTTCCGGAAGCGTCCCGGCGTTGTGCTCCATGAGCCGCCAGCCGCGGGCGCCCTCGCCGAGGACGGACCAGCAGCAGTTGGAAAGACCGCCCAGGCCCTCCCAGTGGTACGACTCCAGGCCGAGGAGACGGCCGATGGTGGTGCGTATGGTGCCGCCGTGGCTGACGACGACGAGGGTGCCGCCGTCGGGGAGCTTGTCGGCATGTGCCAGGACGACGGGGGCGGCCCGGTCGGCGACCTCCGTCTCCAGCTCGCCGCCGCCGCGCCGGATCGGCTCGCCGCGCTTCCACGCCGCGTACTGCTCGCCGAACCGGGCGACGATCTCGTCGTGCGTGAGGCCCTGCCAGGCGCCCGCGTACGTCTCGCGCAGGCCGGCGTCGTGCGTGACCTCAAGTCCGGTCAGGGCGGCAAGTTCACCGGCCGTGGCAGCGGCCCGCTGGAGGTCGGAGGCGATGATCGCGTCCGGCTTCAGCGAGGCGAGCAGGCGTGCGGCACGGCGGGCCTGGGACACGCCCGTCCCGGTCAGCGCGATGTCCGTGCTGCCCTGGAAGCGCCGCTCCAGGTTCCAGGAGGTCTGGCCGTGCCGCCACAGAACGATGCGGCGGCCCCGGTTTCCGCTCGCCGCGCCGCCGCCCGTGCGGTTCGAATCCGTGCTGTTCAGCCCCGTGCCGTTCAGAACGCGTCTCCGTCCAGGTCTCCGTCCAGCTCACCCGCGGGGTTCAGCTTGGCGTGCTCCTCGGCCTTGCCGAGGGTCTTCACCGCATCCTCGGGCAGGGCGATCTCGGGGCAGTCCTTCCACAGGCGCTCCAGCGCGTAGTAGACGCGCTCCTCGCTGTGCTGGACGTGCACCACGATGTCGACGTAGTCGAGGAGGATCCAGCGGGCCTCGCGGTCGCCCTCGCGGCGCACCGGCTTGACGCCGAGCTCCTTGCTGAGCTTCTCCTCGATCTCGTCGACGATCGACTTGACCTGGCGGTCGTTGGGCGCGGAGGCGAGCAGGAAGGCGTCCGTGATGGACAGCACGTCGCTGACGTCGTACGCGATGATGTCGTGCGCGAGCCGGTCGGCAGCCGCCTGGGCGGCGGCGTTGATGAGCTCGATGGAACGGTCAGTGGCGGTCACAAGCAGGCTTTCGTCGGCGGTCGGTGATTACCACAAGGGTCTCACGTACTGCTGACATGCCCCGCCGGAGTTTTCCGGCGGGGCATGTGACGGCAGACGGGCTATCGCCGCGAGGGGATCTTGTAGTCCTTGCCCAGCACGACGGAGACCTCGGCGTTCGTCGAGGCGGTGCCCTGCGTGACGGCGGTGGCCGGCAGCCCCAGGGTCTTGGCGACCTCCTCGGCCTTCGGCTTCTGGGCGGCATCGCCGTAGGTGACCTTCGAGGCCACGGCGGTGGCCGCGTTCCCTCCGTCGGCGAACGTGTAGCCGCCGTTGACCAGGGCGACCCGGGCTGCCTCTGTCGCCGTCGGCTTCCCGGTGCCGTTGCGCACCCCCACCCGTACGGCCGCGCCCTGCTCGGGTGCGGCGGCGACGCCTCCGAGGACGGTTTTGACCACCGTGTCGGATGCGCTGACCCGGCCGTCGGCGCCCACGGGCAGCAGCACAGTTTTGTACGCGCCCTTCTTGGCGTGCCCGGCGAGCTTGGCCAGGGAGGTGGCGAGGGACTTTTCCGGCAGCGACGGGTCGAGGATCTGGGCGAGGTTGCGGACCGTGACGGCAGCGGTCTGCGGGTCGTCCGAGATCTTCTTCAGGACGCCTTGCATGACCGCCCCGAAGCGGGCCAGCTGCTTGCTCTCGGGCTCGCCCGGTGCGCGGTAGGTGGAGTACGCGACGGCTGTCCGGCCGCTGAGGGTCTGCTGGGTGCCCTTGTTCACCAAGGGTGCCGCGCCCTTTTGGGTGTCGGGGACGGCGGTGTCGGTGTCGATCTCGATGTTTCCGACCTGCTCGACGAGGTTCTCCAGGTACGGGGTGTCGAGGCGCCAGGTGCCGCCGACCCGGGTGCCCAGGGCGGCGCCCAGGGATTCGCGCGTACCGGTGCCGCCGTCGTCGTGGACGGATTTGGCGAGGGTGGTGGCGACGCCGTTGTCGTCGGCGAGGGTGAGGGCGTTGGGGAGCAGGACGGTGGTGCCCTGCCCGGTGCTGGTGTTGTCGACGAGCAGCACGGTCGACGTCATGTCGGGCTGTTTGGTGTTGTGCAGGTGCAGGGCGATCACGTCGCGCTTCTGGGCGCCTGTGGCGACGGGCTTGTCGTCCTTGCCCGAGGAGAGGCCGGGCAGTTTGTCGGCGTACCAGAGGTAGCCCACGCCGCCCACGACGACGAGCGCGAGGACCACGGCGAGGGCGACGACGCGGGATCGGCCCCTGCGCTTGGCCTCCTCGCGCCGTTCGGTGCGGCTCTCGGTGAACTTCAGCCAGTCGATGACGTCTTCGGAGTTCTCGTCCGGTTCCTCGACGAAGGAGAACTGTTCGGTGCCGTACTCGGGGGGGTCGGTCCTGCGCTGTTCGGTGGGCGCCTCTTGAGGTGCCTCGCGCTGCGGATCGGCGGGGGCCGGCCGGGGCGGCTGCCGTGCCTGCTGCGGCTCCGGAGCGGGAGCCTGCTGCGGGATCCACTGCTGCTGTTGCTGGGCGGTGTCGTAGCCGTACGCCTCTTGAGGCTGCGGCGACTGCTGCTGCTGTTGCGCGTACGGATCGAACTGTGCGTGCTGTTGCGACTGTTGGACATAGGGGTCGTAGCCGTACGCCTGCTGCTGCGGGGGCGCCTGTTGTTGCTGCTGTGCGTACGGGTCGTACTGCTGCGGCGTCTGCGGCGCCTGCTGCTGTGCCACCTGCTGGTACACCGGCTGTCCGTACGCGTCGTAGCCGATGACTTCCGGCTGCGGCTGGGCATACGGGTCCTGCGCGTAAGGGTCGTACGGGTTCTGGCGGTCGTTCACCGGTGCCCCATTTCCGTGCTGCTCCTGCTGCTCCGTGCCGCTCGCCGTCAGTCCCGGTAGAGCTCGCGCTTGTCGATGTAGCGCACTACGCCGTCGGGCACCAGGTACCAGACCGGGTCGCCCCCGCGCACGCGCGCACGGCAGTCCGTCGAGGAGATCGCGAGAGCGGGTACTTCCACGAGGGAGACCCCGCCCTCGGGCAGTCCGTCGGACGTGAGGTCGTGGCCGGGACGGGTGACACCGATGAAGTGGGCGAGGGCGAAGAGTTCTTCGGCGTCGCGCCAGGTGAGGATCTGGGAGAGTGCGTCGGCACCGGTGATGAAGAACAGGTCCGCGTCGGCGTTGAGTGCGCGCAGGTCCCGCAGGGTGTCGATCGTGTACGTCGGGCCGCCGCGGTCGATGTCGATGCGGCTGACCGAGAACTGCGGGTTGGACGCGGTCGCGATGACCGTCATCAGATAGCGGTCCTCGGCGGGCGTGACCAGCTTGTGGCTCTTCTGCCACGGCTGTCCGGTCGGCACGAAGACCACCTCGTCGAGGTGGAACAGTGCGGCCACCTCGCTGGCGGCCACCAGGTGCCCGTGGTGGATCGGGTCGAACGTGCCGCCCATGACGCCGATCCGGCGCTTGCCCGTGCCGTCGGCGCTGATCGTCGCGGCCGTACCGCGCAGTGCACCCGTGTCCGTACCGGCCGGGCCGGTAGGCATTACCTGCTCTCCCATGCGTGCAGACCCTACTGGCCCGTGTGTCCGGCCCGGTCCCCCGGCCCGGCTCAGCGGTCCCGGTTGAAGCGGGTGGTGATCCAGAGCAGCAGCATGAGCGCCACGAAGGCGCCGCCGCCCGTGACGAGGGGGCTGAGGGAGGCGTGCTCGTCGACGTGCTTGCCGGCTTCGCCGGAGGCAAGGGTCACGAGGTGGGACGCGGTGCTGTGGAGGCTCATCTTCGGCGGACCTATCGGGAGACGGAGGGGAGACTTCGGCATCATCGTATGCGGCGGTCGCGGGCACGCTCACGCCGACTCAGTCGTTGAGGCGATATCGGCCCTCCGGGCAACCGGCCCGGGTGGGGCGGCGTCAGCATGGGGGAGGCCCCGGAACGCCCCCTTTAGGCTGGGGCCGTCCGGGGGACGGGACATGTCTCGTACGAAAGCAGGGGTCTTTCATGACAGACGGCAATCACGAGCAGGGTCGGGACAATGAGGAGGGGGCCGGGCAGGAGAAGCTGCCCGGCAGGCAGCGCAGGCGGTTCCCGGGAATCTCCTCCCGGGCGTACGAGCACCCGGCCGACCGCTCCGCGCTGGTGGCGCTGCGCAAGCTGAGCGGGTTCGACACGGTCTTCAAGGCGCTGAGCGGGCTGCTGCCCGAGCGGAGCCTCAGGCTTCTGTTCCTGTCCGACTCGGTGCGGGTGAGCGACGAGCAGTTCGCCCACCTCAACTCCATGCTGCGGGACGCCTGTTACATCCTGGACCTGGAGAAGGTTCCGGCGATGTACGTCACGCAGGACCCGAAGCCCAACGCGATGTGCATCGGCCTCGACGAGCCGATCATCGTGGTGACGACGGGCCTGGTGGAGCTCCTCGACGAGGAGGAGATGCGGGCGGTCGTCGGGCACGAGGTCGGTCACGCGCTGTCCGGGCACTCGGTGTACCGGACGATCCTGCTGTTCCTGACGGGTCTGGCGCTGAAGGTGGCGTGGATTCCTCTGGGCAACATCGCGATCATGGCGATCGTCACGGCGCTGCGCGAGTGGTTCCGCAAGTCGGAGCTTTCGGCCGACCGTGCGGGGCTGCTGGTGGGCCAGGACCTCCAGGCGTCGATGCGCGGGCTGATGAAGATCGCGGGCGGCAACCACCTGCACGAGATGAACGTGGACGCGTTCTTGAAGCAGGCCGAGGAGTACGAGGCGGGCGGTGACCTGCGCGACTCCGTCCTGAAGATCATGAACGTACTGCCGCGTTCGCACCCGTTCACCACGGTGCGGGCCGCGGAGCTGAAGAAGTGGTCCGAGAGCCGCGACCACCAGCGGATCATGGACGGTCACTACCCGCGGCGGGACGAGGACAAGGACACCTCGGTGACGGATTCCTTCAAGGAGTCCGCGGCGCACTACGCGGACACGGTCCGCACCAGCAAGGACCCGCTGATGAAGCTCGTCGGCGACATTGCGGGCGGTGCGGGCGACCTGGGCGGAAAGCTCCGGGGGAAGTTCGGCGGGGGGAACGGTTCGGGTTCTGCCGGCACCGGGACCGGCTCGGGCTCCGGCGACGGGGCCTGAGAGGGCTGCATCGTTCGGTACGGAGAGCCGGGGGCCGGGGCCGAGCCCCGGGCCCCGCTCTCTTATCCGCAGCAGGCAGGGCTGGGTCTCACCGGTCGGCGCGGCTCGGGGTCGGCATCGCCGCCGGGGCCAGGATGCCGCAGACCGACCCCGTCGGCGTCCCCGTGGCATACGGGTCGGTGCCCGCAGGCACCCCGGAGGGTGCTCCTGCGTCAGGGGCTGTCGCGGGAGCTTTCCCACCTGCCAGCAAGGGCTGCCAGAACGGCGGTGCCCCGGTGGTGGCGCCGCACGCCTGCGGGCCGCCGACCGCGTACGAGTCGAGCAGTTCCGTCCGGTGCCGCCGCAGGTCCTCCGCGTCGTAACGGAAGTGCAGTTCGCGGCGGACGGTGAACAGTGAGGCGGAGTCGGCACGTTCGGAGCCACGGCCGGGGCGGGTCGCCGGGCGCAGCGGGTAGACGAAGGTGTGGTCGGTGGACACGTCGAGGATGTCGGGGCCGATCTCGATGGCCCGCAGTGTGCCGTTCGCCCGGGCCGCTCCGGCCAGGGCGACCTTGTCCGGGTCGAAGCGGACCATCCAGCCGCCGGCCGCCGTCCGGGTGCCGGACCCGCTTCCGGAACTGTTGCCCAAGCCGCTGGCGGACGCGGGTCCCGGCCCGCCCGCCCCGCTTCGGGCGAAGCTCGCGTCGAACTGTTCCTGCTGGTCCGGGTCGAGCAGCAGCCGCACCGGGCGGACCGACCCGCCCGTCAGGACGCCCGGGTCGACGGACGATTGGACGAGGTAGTCCTTGGCGATGGTCAGAGCGGCCAGGACCTGGCTCTCCGAGAAGTGCGGTGTGCTCCGGGCGACGGGCAGCTGGATGCCTTCCGCGCCGGTACGGAACTGGGCCGCCGGGCTGTGCAGGAAGAGTTCCGCGGGCTCGCCGCCCGGTACCCGTCCCGCCGGGGCCAGCGGTACGACGGTCGCGCGCAGTGCCTCCGGGTGACGCTCGAAGACGGGCAGGACGGGGCTGCGGACGCCCATGTAGACCGCCGCGCAGAGGGCCAGCACCACGAGCAGCATCATCAGGAACACCTGTTTGTGGCCGTTGCCCGTCACCGCGGGGGCGGGTGCCGGGGACAGGGTGCGGACCGCGGGTGCGTGGTCCCCGGCCCGTTCGGACGCGGAGAATTCCTGGAGCCGGGCGGCGCGGACAAACGATTCGTCGAATACGACGGACCGGTAGTCGTCGTCACCACTGTTGGGAAGGCCCTCGGGCGGGATGCCCTCGGGCGGGTCCGATCGACCTGCCATCGCTTCTCCCTGAGCACTGAGCCCTGCGGTGGGGAGAGAGTCTCCCTTTCAGAGTAGGTCGCGGGAAGCGAAGGTAAACGCCCCGGAACGGCAGAACTTCGGGAGAACTCCCGCCGGATTCCGATGTGTTGAAGGTTTCGGTGAGAGATTCGGCCATTCCGGGGGATTGAGCCGGGGCATTCAGGGAGTACGGGGTTGGGCAGAGGCTGCCGGAGCCGTGTATTCCGCCGATACGGACGGGCCGCCTCCGGCGGTGCCCGGTGTGGCGGCGGTGCCTGGCGCCGGAACGTCGACCTCGGTGGCCGCGGGCGAAGGCGTCCGTCCGTCGCGACTGCCGGACGCGCCCCGGTACACGGCGGCGAAGGCGAACGCGACCATGCCGATGCCCATCAGCACGGCGAGGAGCCAGGCGACGGGTCGGTGCCAGCGCGAGGAGTTGCGGTACGGCCGCATGGCGCCGCCGTGCCGCCCGTAGGGCCCGTACGGCCCCACGAAGACCCCGTCCGCGTAGGTGTCGCGGGCGTCGCCGTCGCCGTGGCCGCCGTCTCCGTACGGCGCGTAGGGATCGCGCCCTTCGGACGGGTCGTAGGGATCGTCCTCGGGTCGGTGGCGCGCCCTGGTGCGGGCTGCGGCGTCGGAGTCGGCGCGCGCCTCGGCGGCAGCCAGCAGCCGCTCCACCGCGCTCGGTTCATGAATTTCGGCGGCTTTGACGAAGGCCTCGTCGAAAACCACGGAGGCGAAGTCCTCGTCCGCGCCCCCGCGGTCGTCGTCGGGCTCCCAGCCATCCGGGAACGGCTTGCCCTCCACGTCGTCCGGCACCCGTTCAGCGTAGACCCGGTCGGTCGTTTTGGGCAGAGAACGGACAGAGCGGGAAAGGCCCGCGGAGGAGCGGAGGAAGGACCGGCTCAGCGGATGTGGCCGTCGCCCGTCACGATGTACTTCGTGGATGTCAGCTCGGGCAGTCCCATCGGTCCTCGCGCGTGCAACTTCTGTGTGGAGATGCCGATTTCGGCGCCGAAGCCGAACTGTCCGCCGTCGGTGAAGCGGGTGGACGCGTTCACCGTGACCGTCGTGGAGTCGACGAGCTGGGTGAAGCGGCGGGCGGCGGCCTGCGAGGTGGTGACGATGGCCTCGGTGTGCCCGGAGGACCAGCGCCGGATGTGCGCGACGGCATCGTCGAGGGAGTCGACGACGGCTGCTGCGATGTCGTACGAGAGGTACTCGGTCTCCCAGTCCTCTTCGACGGCCGGTACGACGGTGGCTTTCGAACCCCCGGTAAATGTCAGGACATTCGCATCTGCGTGGACGGTGACTCCGGCCTCCGCGAGGGCGTCCAGAGCGCGGGGCAGGAAGGCGTCCGCGATGTCCTTGTGGACGAGGAGCGTCTCGGCGGCGTTGCAGACGCTGACGCGGTGCGTCTTGGAGTTGACCAGGATGTCGACGGCCATGTCGAGGTCGGCGGTGGCGTCCACGTACACATGGCAGTTGCCGGTGCCCGTCTCGATGACGGGGACGGTGGACTCCTCGACGACGGTACGGATCAGGGAGGCGCCGCCGCGCGGGATGAGGACGTCGACCAGGCCGCGGGCACGCATCAACTCGCGTACCGATTCGCGGGATTCGCCGGGTACGAGCTGTACGGCGTCGGCGGGCAGCCCCGCCTCTTCGAGGGCGTCGCGGACCACGCCCACCAGCGCGGTGTTGGAGGCGTATGCGGAGGACGAGCCGCGCAGCAGTACCGCGTTGCCGGACTTGAGGCACAGGGCGGCGGCGTCGACGGTGACGTTGGGGCGCGCCTCATAGATGATGCCGACGACGCCGAGGGGCACCCGTACCTGTCGCAGGTCGATGCCGTTGGGCAGGGTCGAGCCGCGCACCACTTCGCCGACCGGGTCGGGCAGCGCCGCCACGTCCCGTACGTCGGAGGCGATGGCCCGCACCCGCTCGGGGGTGAGGGTGAGCCGGTCGACGACCGATTCCGCGGTGCCCGCCGCGCGGGCGCGGGTGACGTCCTCGCCGTTGGCGGCGACGATCTCGTCCGTACGGGCGAGGAGGGCGTCGGCGACGGCGAGGAGGGCCGCGTCCTTCGCGGCACGCGGCAGCGGTGCGAGCGCGGCGGCGGCCTCCCGGGCCCGGGAGGCGGCGGCGAGGACCGGGGAGCGGCCGGCGGTGGCGTCGGCGGGAGCGGTGTGCGAGGTCATGCCCCGCAGCGTAATCCGGTGGCCCGGGCGGTCCGGCCGCCGTCCCGGACTCCGAGACGGCCGCCGGCCGCCCCCGGACGCCGGCCGCCCCGGGACACCCACGAGGCCCCCGAGGCGGCCGGGAACCCCACAAGGCTCCACGAGGCCCCACAGGAGCCCCGGGGCCCGGGTTTTCGCCCTGCTGCCGTCCCGGCGTGTACGGGTGTACGCCCTGTTTCCGTCCGGGCACTCAGTACGGGTGTACGCCGACAGGCGCTGCCGGGGGCGGTCCGTACCCCTCGGCGACCCGCTGGTGGTAGGTGTCGCGGTCGATGACTTCGAGGCCGACGATCTCCCAGGGCGGCAGTTTCGCCGTCGACCGGTGCTCGCCCCACAGGCGCAGTGCGACGGCCGCGGCGTCGTGCAGGTCGCGGGCCTCTTCCCAGTAGCGGATCTCCGCGTGGTCGCCCGCGTAGCGGCTGGTCAGCAGGAAGGGGTGGTCGTGGGCGAGCTGTTCGAGGCCGCGGCGCACCTCTTTGAGGGGCGTCTCGGTTCCCGAGACGCTGAGCGTGATGTACCAGAGGCGGGATTCCTCGGTGTCCTGTCGCCGACGGCCGGGGCGGGTTTCCCTGCCGTCGTCTGCGTCGGGGCTGTCCCTGCCGTCGTCGAGGTCGTCGCCGTCGTCGAAGTCCGCGCCCGCCCCGACGCTCGTCAAGGCTCGCTCGGCTGTCCCTCGGGGCGGCGCCCCCGGGCGCGCTCGTCTCACCGGCGGCCTCCTGATGCGTTTGTGTGCTGTACCCCCGCAACAAAGTTGACCAGTCCCGGGCCGGATGCGGGGGGTTTTCCTGAAGGTCTCCACCGGGAGGCTGGACTTTCGGCCGTTTCGTGGACGCCCGGCGGGGATTCGGGGACGCTTCGGTGGCCGTCCCGGCCTGTCCGTCAGCGGTGCAGCAGCACCAGGTCGTCGCGGTGCACGACCTCGCGTTCGTAGGCGGGGCCGAGTTCCCTGGCGAGGTCGCGGGTGGAGCGGCCGAGCAGCTGCGGGAGTTCCTTGGCGTCGAAGTTGACGAGGCCGCGGGCGACGGCCCGGCCGGTGCTGTCGCGCAGTTCCACCGGGTCGCCCGCCGCGAACTCGCCCTCGACCGCGGCGATCCCGGCGGGCAGCAGTGAGGTGCGTCGTTCGACGACGGCCCGTACCGCCCCGTCGTCGAGGGTGAGGGCGCCCTGTGGTGTGGAGGCGTGCGCGAGCCACAGCAGCCGGTCTGCGCTGCGGCGGCCGGTGCGGTGGAAGTAGGTGCCGGTGTCGCGTCCGGCGAGGGCGTCGGCGGCGTAGGTGGCGGAGGTGAGGACGACGGGGATGCCTGCGGCGGCGGCGATGCGGGCGGCCTCGACCTTGGTGACCATGCCGCCGGTGCCGACGCCCGCCTTGCCCGCGCTGCCGATCTGGACGTGGGCGATGTCGTCGGGTCCGGTGACTTCGGCGATGCGGGAGGTGCCGGGCTTGGCCGGATCTCCGTCGTACAGACCGTCGACGTCCGAAAGCAGCACCAGCAGATCGGCGCGTACGAGGTGGGCGACGAGGGCGGCGAGGCGGTCGTTGTCGCCGAACCTGATCTCGTCCGTGGCGACGGTGTCGTTCTCGTTGACGACCGGCAGGGCGCCCATGGCGAGGAGCTGGTCGAGGGTCCGGTAGGCGTTGCGGTAGTGGGCGCGGCGGCTGGTGTCGGTGCTGGTGAGCAGCACCTGGCCGACGCGGACGCCGTAGCGGGCGAAGGAGGCGGTGTACCGGGCGACGAGGAGGCCCTGGCCGACGCTGGCGGCGGCCTGCTGGCGGGCCAGGTCCTTGGGGCGGCGGGCGAGGCCGAGCGGGGCGAGCCCTGCGGCGATGGCGCCGGAGGAGACCAGCACGATCTCCCGGGCGCCTCCGCTTCTGACTTTGGCGAGTACGTCGACCAGGGCGTCCACCCGGTCGGCGTCCAGGCCGCCGGTGGCAGTCGTCAGCGAGGAGGAGCCGACCTTGATCACGACTCTGCGTGCTTCGGCGACGCCCTGTCTCGTCATGTCCTGCCCGGTACGGCCGCTTTCCCCTGACACGTACGTCATCCCCTTGCTCAGCCCTGTTTCCCGCAATGTACGTGAGGGGGC
>NZ_JBSGZD010000229.1:0-12816 GCF_053610825.1 Streptomyces sp. NPDC054863
GGGGGCCGCCCCCTCGCCCACCCGCCCCGCTGCCCAAGGGAACTAAGGGGCTAGGGGCAGGCATTCAGGGGCGCGGGGAACTGCGCGACCAGCCACGACGCACCCGCAGATGTGCACCCGCAGCCCCGCGGCCACCTCCCCCCCCAAACCTCCGCATGCTTCAATTCCGCCGTGAACGACCTCGACGTACTCCACGTGTTCTGCGCCCCCGACGGCACCCACGGCAACGCCCTCGGCGTCGTACGGGACGCGCCCCGCACGCACCCCGACCCGGATGCCCGCCAGGCCTGCGCACGTGAACTCGGCTTCAGCGAGACCGTGTTCGTCGACGACCCCGAGCGCGGGATCGTCGACATCTACACGCCCACCCTCCGGCTCCCCTTCGCCGGGCACCCCCTCGTCGGCGCCGCCTGGCTGCTCGACATCGAGGTGCTTCAGCTGGCCGTCGGCGAGATCTTCGCCCGCCAGGACGGCGAGTTCACCTGGATCACGGCACGCGCCGAGTGGGCCCCGCCGCGCACCCTCCAGCAGTACGCCACCGCAGCCGAGGTGGACGCCCTCCCCGCGCCGCCGCCCGGCGAGGGCTGGCTGTACGCGTGGGCCTGGGAGGACGAGGCCGCCGGGCGGGTCAGAGCCAGGGCCTTCCCCCGGCGCGACGACGGCATCGACGAGGACGAGGCGACCGGCGCCGCCGCCCTCCTCCTCACCGCGCAGCTCGGCCGCGCCCTCAACATCAGGCAGGGGAAGGGCTCCCAGCTCCTCACCGCCCCCGGCCCGGACGGCCTGATCGAGCTGGGCGGCCGGGTCCGGTTCGCCGTACAGGTGTGAGCGGACGCGCCAGAGGCCCGCGCCGACACCGCCGCGGGCCTCACCGACGTACCGTCAAAAGCTATGCGCTGAGCGGGAACTCACCGCCCAGCTCCCTGAACACCGCCCCGTTGAAGTCGAATGCCCGCTTGCACTCCTCGATGATGCGCTTCTTCTCCAGCTCGTCCGTGGCGATGGAGTCGAGGAGCTCGCGGTAACCACGCTTGAACGCGGCCGGGTTGGCCACGCTCTCGAAGACGTAGAAGCGGACGCCGTCGCCCTTGCGGTCGAAGCCCCAGGTCTTCTCGGCCTTGTCGCGGATGATCTGACCGCCCGACAGGTCACCCAGGTAGCGCGTGTAGTGGTGGGCGACGTAACCGCCCGGCCAGGTGACCGCGCACTCGGTGACACGTGCCGCGTACGCGGCTGTCGCGGGGAGGGCGGTGAGGCCCTCGCGCCAGTTCTCGCCGCGCAGGTGCGTCAGGTCGCGCTCCAGCTCGGCGACGCGCATCAGCTCGGGCTGTATGAACGGACCCGCGACCGGGTCGTCGCGCAGCGGGTCGGCGGCGTCCTCAAGGGCCTTGTAGACGAACCACAGCTGCTCGGTGTACCGCGTGTACGCGTCCACGCCGAGCTTGCCGCCGAGGAGGTCGCTCATGAACGTCGAGGTCTCCGCCTCCGTGTGCTGCTCGTGCGAGGCGACACGAATCCGGGTGGAGAAGAGGGTGTCCAAAACGGACCTCCGAGGACAGAGAGGACGGGACGGGAAGAGCGGTGGTGGCAGCAGGGGCACCCGCCACCACCGATCTTCCCTGCTTAGGCTTACCTAAGTCAACTGGTTCCCGACGCCCTGTCGGTAAAAACCTCCACCGCGCCCCGCTCCCGCTCACGGCAGCGTCAGGATGTCCGCCCCGGTCTCCGTCACCACCAGCGTGTGCTCGAACTGGGCGGTGCGCCTGCGGTCCTTGGTGACGACCGTCCAGCCGTCCTCCCACATGTCGTACTCGTGCGTCCCCAGCGTCAGCATCGGCTCGATCGTGAAGGTCATCCCCGGCTGCATCACGGTCGTCGCGTGCGGGCTGTCGTAGTGCGGCACGATCAGCCCGGAGTGGAAGGACGTCGAGATGCCGTGACCGGTGAAGTCCCGTACGACGCCGTAGCCGAAGCGCTTGGCGTACGACTCGATGACACGGCCGATGATGTTGATCTGGCGGCCCGGCTTGACCGCCTTGATCGCGCGGTTGAGGGACTCGCGGGTCCGCTCGACCAGCAGCTTCGACTCCTCGTCGACGTCGCCGCAGAAGTAGGTGGCGTTGTTGTCGCCGTGCACGCCGTTGATGAAGGCGGTCACGTCGAGGTTCACGATGTCGCCGTCCCTCAGGACGGTCGAGTCGGGGATGCCGTGGCAGATGACCTCGTTGACCGAGCTGCACAGCGACTTCGGATAGCCCCGGTAGCCGAGGGTCGAGGGGTACGCCCCGTGGTCCACCATGAACTCGTGCGCGACCCGGTCGAGCTCGTCGGTGGTCACGCCGGGCGCAATGTGCTTGGCGGCCTCCTCCATCGCCCGGGCGGCGATGCGGCCCGCGATGCGCATCCGCTCGACGGTGTCGGAGTCCTGGACCTCGGGCCCCGAGTACGGCGTCGGCGCGGGTTTCCCGACGTACTCGGGGCGCCGGATGTTGCCGGGGACGGAACGGATGGGAGAGAGCTCCCCTGGTACGAGCAGCGACTGGCCAGACATGCCGACGAGTCTAGCCAGCGTCGCGGGGGCACTATGGCGACAGAGACGACCGGCCCACGACACGAGGAGCCAAGACGATGGCCCTGTTCAAACGACGTACCGTCGGCAAGCCCGGCGAGTGGTTCTACTGCCTGGAGCACCGAGCCGTCGAGGAGGGCCCGCAGTGCCCCTCGAAGGACCGCTTCGGGCCCTACGCCACCCGGTCGGAGGCGCAGCACGCCATGGAAACGGCGCGCGAGCGCAACCTGGAGTGGGAGAACGACCCGAAGTGGCACGACAAGGGGTCCCAGGAGGGCTCCCAGGAGGGCGAAGGTCGGGGAGGTGCGCAGACCTGACCTGCCCGGCCCCCGCCGCCGCTACGCCGCCGTACGGGCCTGCTCGTCCTCCCGCTGGGCCCGGCGGCGTACCGCGTCCTCGTCCGTCTCCGAGTCGTACGCCATCAGCTTGGGCAGTACGGCGGCCAGCAGGCCCACCGCGACGACGCACGCCGCGCCGCCGCTCCACACCGCGCCCCGCACGCCCGTCCAGCCCGCGACCGCGCCGGAGCGGACCTGGCCGAGCTGCGGGCCGCAGCTGTACGACAGGATCTCGATGCCGGCGAGCCGCCCGCGCAGCTCCTCCGGGATGGTCTGGTTCCAGATGGTGGAGCGGCCGAGTCCGCTGAGCATGTCGCCGCCGCCCGCGAAGACGATGCAGAGCAGCACCAGCCAGATGTTGCTGCTCCAGCCGGCGGCGGTCATGGCGAGGCCCCAGCCGGTCGCGCCGAGCACCACCAGCCGCCCGTGCCTGCGCACCTTCGACGCCCAGCCGCTGGTCAGCCCGACCAGACACGCGCCGAGCGGCATCGCCGCGTACATCAGGCCGAGCGCCCACTCGGCGTCCAGGTCCTTCGCGAGGAAGGGGAAGATCGCGTTCGGGAAGGCGAAGAACATCGCGGCCAGGTCGATCCCGTACGTGCCGAGCAGCACCGGCTTGCTCCACGCGTATCGGGCACCCTCCGCTATGCCGCGCAGCGACGGCTTCTCCGCGTCGTGCGAGGGAGGGGCGGGGGAGAGCCGCAGGCACATCACGACGGAGGCGGCGAACCCGGCGACGGTGACGGCGTACGCGGTCGGCGTCCCCGCCGACGCCACGACGACTCCGGCGAGCGAGGGCCCGGCGATCGCCCCGACCTGCCAGCGCAGCGCGTTGAGGGCAGCGGCGGCGGTCAGCTGGTCGTGCGGCACGATCCGGGCCATGAGCGAGTCCAGCGCCGGACGCTGGAGCCCGGCGAGGGCGGCGACCCCGGCGGCGACGACGTACAGCGGCCAGAGCATCGGCTCCGGGAGCAGCGCGTTGCCCAGCAGGATCAGCGCCAGTACGCAGAGCCCGGCCTCGGTCAGCAGGATGATCCGCTTCCGGTCGACGGCGTCGGCGAGCGCGCCGCCGTACAGCCCGAAGACGATCAGCGGCACCAGCTCGACGGCCCCGATCGCGCCGACGGCGAGCGGCGAATCGGTGAGGTGCGCGATCTGCAACGGCAGCGCGACGAGCGCCATGGAACTGCCGAAGAACGCGACGAGACCCTGTACCCACAACAGCCGGAAGTCGGCGGAGGAGCGCCAGGGGGTGAGGTCGGGCAGGAGAGAAGAAAGCTTTCGGGACACGAAGGGTCATGGTGCGGGGGGATGGGTTGAATGAGCAACTTGTTATCGGAGGCGACGACGTCGGTACACCCGGGCCGTGTGCGCCGGGCCGTGTGCCCCGGGCCCACTGCGCCCGGACCCGGCGCGCCGGAACCCCTGCACCGTTCCCGGACGTTCACCCTGCAACACCGGTACGGTCGTGCCGCCGGAAGCCCGCACGCCCGTGCCCGCTCCCGCCCGCCCACTGCCGCATCCACGCCCGCACCTAGGCCCGCGCCCGCGTCCGCACCCACTCCCAGGAGCCGCCCCCATGACCACCGCCATCAGCCGCAAGGATCGCCGGGTCAGCCCGGTCTTCCTCGGCATCGTCGCCGTCATGGCGGTCACGGGATGGGCCGTCTGGACCGAATTCGCGGCCAGTCCCGGCATCGCCGTGTTCCTGTTCGTGACGTCCGCCTGGATCGTCTCCCTGTGCCTGCACGAGTACGCGCACGCCCGTACCGCCCTGCACAGCGGCGACATCACGATCGGGGCGAAGGGTTACCTGACGCTCAATCCGCTCAAGTACACGCATGTACTGCTCAGCATCGTGCTGCCGATCGTCTTCGTGATCCTCGGCGGCATCGGCCTGCCCGGCGGCGCCGTCTTCATCGAGCGGGGCCGTATCCAGGGGCGCTGGAAGCACAGCCTGATCTCCGCCGCGGGACCGCTGACGAACGTACTGTTCGCGATCGTCTGCACCGCGCCGTTCTGGCTGGACGCACTGGACGGCGTCCCGTTCGCCTTCCGCTTCGCGCTCGCCTTCCTGGCCCTGCTCCAGGTGTCGGCGGCACTCCTGAACTTCCTGCCGGTGCCGGGGCTCGACGGGTACGGCGTGATCGAGCCGTGGCTCTCGTACAAGTTCCGGCGGCAGATCGAGCCGTACGCGCCCTTCGGGCTGCTGTTCGTCTTCGCGCTGCTGTGGGTGCCGGAGGTCAACCGGGTGTTCTTCGACGTGATCTACGCGATCACGGGCGGGCTCGGCGTGAGCGAGGCGGAGGCGTACTGCGGGCGTGACCTGTTCCAGTTCTGGCAGGAAACGAACCCGTTCTGCGCCGTTCCCTAGGCGGGGGCCGCGGTGGAGTCCTGGGCGGCAGCCGCTTCCTTCTCCACCTTCGCCCTGCGCACGTAGTACCAGGTCATGTTCGACGAGACGCCCGCCAGCAGGACCCACACGATGCCGAGCAGGTTGCCCTCGGCGAAGGAGACCACCGCCGCGGCGACCGACAGGAGGCAGACGACCAGGGCGTACAGAGCGAGGCGGGGCATGGGGGACGTCTCCTGTCCGAGTAACGAGGGCGCCGCAGGGGCTGCGGATGCTGCCCGTCCAGTGTCCCCCATGCCCGGATCGTCCTAGACGTCGGTCAGGCGCAGGCCCGCGTGCGCCTTGTAACGGCGGTTCGCCGAGATCAGGTTGGCCACCAGCGACTCCACCTGGTGGGCGTTGCGCAGCCGGCCCGCGAAGACGCCCCGCATGCCGGGGATGCGGGCGGCGAGCGCCTGTACGAGGTCGGTGTCGGCGCGCACCTCGCCCAGCACCATCACGTCGGTGTCGATCTCCTCCACCGCCGGGTCCTGGAGCAGGACCGCGGAGAGGTGGTGGAAGGCGGCCGTGACGCGCGACTCCGGGAGGAGGGCTGCGGCCTGCTCGGCGGCACTGCCCTCCTCCGGCTTCAGGGCGTACGCACCCTTCTTGTCGAAGCCGAGCGGGTTCACGCAGTCGATCACGAGCTTGCCCGCGAGCTCCTCGCGCAGCGATTCGAGGGTCTTGGCGTGGCCGTCCCACGGCACGGCCACGATCACGATGTCGCTGCGGCGGGCGCACTCGGCGTTGTCCGCGCCCTCGACGCCGAGCCCCAGCTCGTCGGCCGCGGCCCGTGCGCGCTCGGCGGCGCGCGAACCGATGATCACCTTCTGTCCGGCCCGCGCCAGCCGGTAGGCGAGTCCGCGGCCCTGGTCGCCGGTGCCGCCCAGGACGCCGACGACGAGGCCGGAGACGTCGGGGAGGTCCCACGGGTCCTTGACCGGCTTGGGGGCGGCGGGCTGAGCGCTGTCTGTGGTGGAAGTCATGGCCCGACCCTACTTGCAGGTAGCGATGCCCGATCGGGTGAGCGGAGGTCCTGTCCGGCACGCCGCGTGCCCCTGCGGGCGAGGATCGCACCCATGGATGCCGTGAGGGTCGCACTGCTGCGAGAGGTCCTGGCCGGTACGGAATGGCTCGGCGCGACGAGGCGGTTCGCCGGACAGCTGAGGGCGTCCGTGTCGCCGCCGGGCAGCGGCGGGCTGCTGCTGGTCGGGACGCGGACGTACGAACCGTGGCACCTGGCCGCGCACCTGATGGACGAGGCCGCGTGGTCCGGTCTGCCGACGCTGGCCCCGACCCTCGTACGCCACGAGGTGGGCCCGCACGACCCGGCCCACCTGTCGGTGGGCCTGGGGCGGCTGGAGGCGGCGGGACGGGGGGAGACCCTGCTGGTGGTGGGGGCGGGGGGAGCGGGCCCGGAGGAGGCCCTGCTGGAGCGGGTGCACGACGTACGCAGGGCGGGGGCCACGGTACTGGCCCTGACGGACGACGAAGCGGGCGAACTGAGCTCCCTCGCCCACGAGTTGCTGGTGGTGCCGCAGGAGGCGGAGGTCGACCTGGACACGGTGCAGCACCTGGTGAGCGCGGCGGCGGGGGAGAACGCGGGAAGGGCGCCGGGCAACCGCGGCACCCGCTTCCGCGACAGGGCGGCAAGGCTGGGGGAAAGGCTGGTGGGGCCACCACCGGAGAGGTGGTGAGGCTCGTGGGGGCGCTGCGGTAGCGGGGGCTGCGGGGCATGTCCCTGGGGGTGCGGGGCTGTACTGGACATGCGGCTCCGCCGCGTGGGCGCGGCCGGGCCACGACGCACCCACCCACCCGCACGCACCCACCCACCCGCACGCACCCGCACCCACCCGCACGCACGCACGCACCCGCAGGCACGCACCCGCACGCACCCGGGGTGCCGGGGCGGAGCTCCGGGCGGTGCTCCGGGTGGTGAGGGAGTCGGGGGCAGAGGCCGGCCCCGCCCCTGGCCGCGTCCCGCACCGCTCCGCTCCGCAGTGACAATGGGCCCGTGCGCTATCAGATCCTCGGTCCCGCCCGAGCCCTCCGCGACGACGGCACCGCCGTCCCCCTCGGCGGTGCACGCCTGCGTGCGGCGCTCACCGTGCTGGCCCTGCGGCCGGGGCGGCCGGTCTCCGTGCCGGTGCTCGTCGACGAGGTCTGGGGGGACTCCGACGTCCCGCCCGCCGACGCTCCCGCCGCCGTCCAGGCCCTGATCGCGCGCCTGCGGCGCAGCCTCGGCCGGGACGCCGTCGTGTCCGTGCACGGTGGCTACGCACTCGCCGCCGAGCCCGACGACGTCGACCTGTACCGGTTCGAGCGCCTCACCGCCGAAGGCGTCCGGGCCCTCGCCGAGGGCGACCCGGCCAAGGCCGTCGTCCTGCTCGACGACGCCCTCTCGCTCTGGCAGGGCGGCCTCGCCCTGGCCGACCTCCCGGCCCTGACCGCGGACTCGGCCCGCTGGGACGCCCGCCGGCTCGACGCCCGGCGGACCCGCCTCTCCGCGGCCCTCGCCCTCGACGGCGCCGCCGAGGCCCTTCCCGAGCTCGCCGCCCTCTGCGCCGAGCACCCGCTGGACGAACCCCTCCAGGCCCTGCGCCTGCGCGCCCTGCACGCGACCGGCCGCACGGCCGAGGCCCTGGACGCGTACGAAACCGTACGCAGGGACCTCGCCGACCGCCTCGGCGTCGACCCTTCCGTCGAACTCCGCGCCCTGCACGGCCAGTTGCTGTCCAGACCGCCGACCCCACCGGTCCCGGCCGCCCCGGCCGCCGTCCCCGCCGGCAACCTCCGGGCCCGCCTCACCTCCTTCGTCGGGCGCGAGGCCGACATCGCGGTGATCCGGGACGACCTCTCCCGGGCCCGGCTCGTGACCCTCCTGGGACCGGGCGGCGCGGGCAAGACCCGGCTCTCGCAGGAAGCGGCCGAGACCCGGTCCGCGACGCCGTCCGCAGACGCGTCGGCAGTCCCGCCCGCCACCCCGCGCGCCGAGCCCTGGCCCGACGGCGTGTGGATGGTCGAGCTCGCTCCCGTCGACGACCCCGACGCCGTTCCCGACGCCGTGCTCACCGCCCTCGGTGCCCGCCAGACCGTACTGCGCGGCGCCGGAGCCGAAACCATGCGGGCAGCCGAGCGGCACACCGACGACCCCCTCGCCCGGCTCGCCGAGCACTGTGGCCGCCGCGACATGCTCCTCCTGCTCGACAACTGCGAGCACCTGGTGGACGCAGCCGCCCGGCTCGCCGAACATCTCCTCGCCCGCTGCCCCGGCCTGACGGTCCTCGCGACGAGCCGCGAACCCCTGGGCGTCCCGGGGGAGTTGGTGCGCCCCGTCGAACCGCTGCCGGAGGCCGTCTCGCTCCGGCTGCTCGCCGAGCGCGGCGCCGCCGCCAGGCCCGGGTTCCGCATCGACGACGACCCGGAGGCCGCCGCCGAGATCTGCCGCCGCCTCGACGGCCTGCCGCTCGCCATCGAACTCGCCGCCGCCCGGCTGCGGATGCTCACCCCCCGGCAGATCGCCGACCGGCTCGACGACCGGTTCCGGCTGCTCACCGGTGGCGCCAGGACCGTACTGCCGAGACAGCAGACGCTGCGCGCGGTCGTCGACTGGTCGTGGGAACTGCTCGACGCACAGGAGCGGGGCGTGCTGTGCGCGCTGTCGGTGTTCGCGGGCGGCTGCGACCTCGCCGCCGCCGAGGCCGTCTGCGGACCCGAGGTCCTCGACCTGCTCGGCTCGCTCGTCGACAAGTCGCTCGTCGTGGCGGCGCCCGCGGGGTCGGGAGAGGAAGGGGCCGGCGGGGAAGGCGGAGCCATGCGCTACCGGCTCCTGGAGACCGTCTCCGAGTACGCCGCCGAGCGGCTGGAGGAGACCGGGGAACGGGCCGCGGCCGAGCGCCGCCACCTCGTCCACTACCGCGAACTCGCCCGCACCACCGACCCGTTGCTCAGGGGGGCCGGCCAGCCGCGCGCGCTCACGCTGCTCCAGGGGGAGTACGAGAACCTGCGCACCGCCCTGCGGCACGCCGCCGCGACCGACGAGCACGAGGTGCTGTGCCTGGTGCACTCCCTCGCCTGGTACTGGCAGATGCGCGACCTGCGCACCGACGCCCGGCACTGGGCCGCCGCCGCCATGGAGCTGAGTCCCGACCCGTTCGCGGCGGACGCGCCGGTCGTCAGGGCCGCGCCGTTGTACGAGAAGTGCACGGACGCCCCGCCGCCGATGTCGCCCGACCTCCTCCAGGAGGCCCGGCGCGGCGTCCGGCTGATCCACATGGCCAACATGGACCACCACCTCGACGCCTGGACCACGCCGGAGGCCAACGCCTGGCTGCGCCGCGTCGTCGGCACGTACCGGCCGGGTCTTCCGCAGACCTGCCACCTGCCCGGCTCGCTGTGGTTCTACGCCGTCATACTGACCAGCGGCAGCTCTTCCGTCCTGAACGAGATGATCGACGCCACCGTGCAGGCGTGCCGCGAGCTGGAGTCCGAGTGGGACCTGGCCTTCGCCCTCCAGTTGCGCGCCAACCTCCGGGCCAACCTCACCACGACGGCGGGCGACGCCCAGCAGGACGCCGAGGAGAGCCTGGGGATCTTCGCCCGGCTCGGTGACGCCTGGGGCTGTGCCGAGGCGCTCTCGGCCCGCGGCGAGGCGCAGGAGCGGCGCGGCGAGTTCGCTGCCGCGGCCACCGACTACCGTGCCGCCACGGAGTACGCCGAGCGGTCCGGGGCCCACTCCCAGACCGCGGTGCTGCGCTCCCGGCTGGCCGGGGTGCTCATGGAGACGGGGGAGGGGGACACCGGGGAGGCGATCCTGCGGGACATCGTCGCCAACAGCCGCACGGCGGGGTACGAGGGGCTTCCGGCGGCCCGCCTGATCCTGTCGATGTGGCTGGGGCGCACCGGGCGCCCGGACGAGGCGCGGGAGCAACTGGGCAAGCTGCGCGGCGAGTTCTCGGGCGGCAACCTGGGGCTCTTCGACGGCATCGCGCTCGGACTGCTGGCCTGGCTCAGCAATCAGGAGGGCCGTTACGAGGAGGCCCTCGATCTCACCGTGCAGGCCCTGCACGAGTCCGGGGACATGATGACGGAGCTGATCGCCCCGCAGACGGTCCCCGTGCACCTGATGGGCGGGGCGGTCTCCCTCGCGGGACTCGCCGCCCGCGCGAGGACGGCGCACGGCTCACCGGCCGAGGACCGCGCCCTCCCCGAGAACCGACTTCTCCCCGCGGACCGCGCCCTCGCCGAGGATGCCGTCCAGCTGCTCAGGGCCTACGAGGAGCTGCTGCCCGCAGGCCACCACCCGGCCCCGCAGGAGATCGACTGCCGTGCCGTCGCCGAGCGGACGGCCCGTTCCGTACTCGGCGACGCCGCCTACGCGAAGGCGTACGCCGAGGGCGACAGCCTCTCCCAGGAGCAGGCGATCACCCTCGTACGCACACGACGCGATCAGTACGGGACGACGGAGGGGGACCGGGGCTGAACCTCAGCTCTTGCTGCGGAACCTGCGGATCGCCAGCGGCGCGGTCACCAGCGTGATCACCACCGACCAGCCCAGCACCATCCACACGTCGTGGGCGATCGGCTGCCCGCCGCCGAAGAGCCCGCGGGCGGCGTCCGCGAGGTTCGAGATCGGGTTGTAGTCGGTGAAGGTCTGGAGCCAGCCCGGCATGGTGTCCGGCTTCGCCATGATGGACGAGCCGAACTGGAGCGGCATCAGCACCAGCATCGCGACGCCCTGCACCGCCTGCGCCGTCTTCACGGTCAGCCCGATCAGGATGAAGATCCACATCAGGGAGGCGCCGAAGAGCAGCGACAGGCCGACGGCGGCCAGCACCTCCAGCGGGGAGGTCGTGATCTCCATGCCCATGATCCAGCCGACGACCAGCAGGATCGCGAAGGCGACCATCATCCGGCCGATCTCGACGACGATCTTCGCGATGAGGACCGAGGAACGGGCGATCGGCATGGTCCGGAACCGGTCCATGATGCCCTTGCGGAAGTCCTCGTTGACGCCGGTGCCGACCGCCATCGACACGTTCATGCCCATCATCGCCATCAGTCCCGGCACCAGGTAACTGACGTACTCGCTCTGCTTCCCCGCGCCCGACACCGCACCGCCGAAGACGAACGTGAAGAGCAGGGTGAAGATGATCGGCATCAGCAGGACGTCGAACATCGACTCCGGGTCCTGCTTGATCTGGAGGGCGTTGCGCCGCGCGAGCGCGCCGATGTGGCGAAGATTGCCGCGCAGGCCGATCCGGCCCTCGGCGTCGACGGGAGCCGGCCGGGCGGACTGCTGCCCGGACTGCTCCCCCGGCGCCGGCTTCGTCAGAGTGGCCGTACTCATGCCGCTACCTCTTCCTTCACGTCGTGGAGCTCGTCGCTCTCGCTGCTCTTCTCGCCCGTGATCGCCAGGAACACCTCGTCCAGGCTGGGCAGGTGCGTGCCGATGTCGGCGATGGCGAAGCCCCGCGAGCCCAACAGGCCGACCACGGACGTCAGTTGCTCGTCGCTGAGGATCGGCACGTACAGCAGGCCCTCCGCGGGGAGCGGCTGTGCGCCCGCCACCCCGTCCAGACCCGCCTCGCGGATCGCCCCCGCCATCGCGTGCAGCTGCGCCGGGTCGGAGGGGCGGATCTGGAGCGTGCGCCCGCCGACCTTGGCCTTCAGCTCGTCGACCTTGCCCTCCGCGACGACCCTGCCCCGGTCGATGACGGTCAGCTCGCTCGCCAGCTGCTCGGCCTCCTCCATGTACTGCGTGGTGAGCAGCACGGTGACGCCCTCGCCGACCATCCGCTGCACCTCGGCCCACACCTCGTTGCGGGTGCGGGGGTCGAGCCCTGTGGTCGGCTCGTCCAGGTAGAGCACCGCGGGCTGCCCGATCATCGAGGCCGCCAGGTCGAGACGGCGGCGCATGCCGCCTGAGTACTGCCCGGCGGGCTTCTTCGCCGCCTCGGTCAGCGAGAACCTCTCCAGGAGGTCGTCGGAGCGCTTGCGGGCGTCCTTGCGGGACAGGTCGAGCAGCCGCCCGATCATGTAGAGGTTCTCCCAGCCGGAGAGCTTCTCGTCGACCGAGGCGTACTGGCCGGTCAGGCCGATCGTGCGGCGCAGTTGGCGGGGCTGGCGGACCACGTCGAACCCGGCGACCGTCGCCGTGCCGGCGTCCGGCCGGACCAGCGTGGACAGGCAGCGCACGAGCGTGGTCTTGCCCGCGCCGTTGGGCCCCAGGACCCCGAGGACGGTGCCCTCCCGGACATCGAGGTCCACGCCGTCCAGCGCCTTGGTGTCGCCGTAGTGCTTGACCAGGCCGCGCACCTCGATGGCGTGCGTGCCGGGGCCGTCGGCATCCGGTTTCTTGTCGTATCGCGTCATGTCCGCCATCAGATCAGTCGCCACTGACAACGGGCCGACAGAGCCGCCCCGCGACCGACGGCCGACCGACAGATCACCGACAGGAAGGCCACCGACCGGCAGGCCACCGGTGACCCGGCCACCGGCCCCCGCACACGCCGACG
>NZ_JBSGZD010000230.1:0-4010 GCF_053610825.1 Streptomyces sp. NPDC054863
GGGCCGCCGGAGCTGCTGGAGTTCCCCCGGCGGCGAGGCGGCTGCGGCTGACTGTCGGACATCGCGCTCCTGGCGGGCTCGGGCGGAGAGGGGCGCGGCGGGGGAGTGGCCCGCACCCAAGATCACGCGGCGTCCGATCGAGCCTAGGGGCCCCTGTTCACGGCTTCGAGGAAGAGCGGAATAGTCGTACCGGAGTGACCTCCGGTGGCCTACGTGACGGGTGGTGCGAGCGGGTCCGGGAGGGGGTCACAGAGGGGCCCGGATATGGATTTGGGGGATCGGCGCACACCCGTGTAATGTCTTCATCGCTCGCCCCAATAGCTCAGTCGGTAGAGCGTCTCCATGGTAAGGAGAAGGTCTGCGGTTCGATTCCGCATTGGGGCTCTGGTGTTCGGAGATCCTCCCCCTCGGGGGAGGTGATCCAGGCATCAAAGCGGTGTAGCTCAGTCGGTAGAGCAAGCGGCTCATAATCGCTGTGTCACCGGTTCAAGTCCGGTCACCGCTACGGGTAGTAGCCGATTGTAGGGTCGGTCCTCCGATCGGCTACTCTTTTTTGCGTTCATCCGTACATCCGTCCGTCCAAGGAGCACTCACGTGGCTGCCACCGACGTCCGCCCGAAGATCACGCTGGCCTGCGTGGAGTGCAAGGAGCGGAACTACATCACCAAGAAGAACCGGCGTAACAACCCGGACCGCATGGAGATGAAGAAGCACTGCCCGCGTTGCAACTCGCACACGGCGCACCGCGAAACGCGCTAAGCACAGGCTCGTACACGAGGCCGTCCCCGATTGCTGGGGGCGGCCTCGTGTCGTTTGTCACGCACTGTTTTCCTTTCCCGAAGATCCTTTTTCGGAACTCACTCAGGAGGTACGAGTCCATGGCGCTCGACCAGTCCTTCGTGGGGCGGTCCTATCCGCCCACCTCGGCGTACGAGGTCGGCCGGGAGAAGATCCGCGAGTTCGCCGAGGCCGTCGGCGACAGCAATCCCGCGTACACCGATCAGGAAGCCGCCAAGGCGCTGGGCCATCCCGATGTGATCGCTCCGCCGACGTTCGTGTTCGCGATCACGTTCAAGGCCGCCGGGCTGGTGATCGAGGACCCGCAGCTGGGGCTCGACTACAGCAGGGTGGTGCACGGGGACCAGAAGTTCACGTACTCCCGTCCGGTGCGGGCGGGGGACCGGCTGTCGGTCACCTCGACCATCGAGGCGATCAAGTCGATGGCGGGCAACGACATCGTGGACATCCGTGGCGAGGTCCACGACGAGAGCGGTGAGCACGTCGTGACCGCCTGGACGAAGCTGGTGGCGCGTGCCGCCGCCGAGGAGGCGTGAGATGGCTGCCAAGATCGCGTACGCGGACGTCGAGGTCGGCACCGAGCTGCCCGCGCAGTCCTTCCCCGTGAGTCGCGCCACACTGGTGCGCTACGCGGGTGCGTCGGGCGACTTCAACCCGATCCACTGGAACGAGAAGTTCGCGGTCGAGGTCGGGCTGCCCGACGTGATCGCGCACGGCATGTTCACCATGGCCGAGGCGATCCGCGTGGTCACCGACTGGGCCGGCGACCCGGCGGCCGTCGTCGAGTACGGGGTGCGCTTCACCAAGCCCGTCGTCGTGCCGAACGACGACGAGGGTGCGCTGGTCGAGGTCAGCGGCAAGGTGGCCGTCCTGCTGGACGACAACCGGGTCCGGGTGGACCTCGTCGCGATGAGCGCCGGCCAGAAGGTGCTGGGCATGTCCCGCGCGGTGGTCCAGCTCGGCTGAGACCCCGGCGCATGGACAGAAGGTAAGGGGCGGTCTCCATGGAGGCCGCCCCTTACTTCTTACTTCGCGGAGGCGCGGAGGCGCGGAGGGCGTGGGAGGCGCGGGGACGCCTTTTGCTTCGCGGGAGGCGCGAAGATGCTTGACCTCGTTAGTGATTGGCCACTAACTTCTTCGTATGGTCAGGATGAGCGCAGAGGAGCGACGCGAGAGCGTGGTCCGTGCGGCGATGGTCGAGTTCGCCCGCACCGGATACCGCGGCACCTCCACCGAGGTGATCGCCAAGCGCGTCGGCGTCTCGCAGCCGTACCTCTTCCGCCTCTTCCCGAACAAGCAGGCCATCTTCCTCGCCGCGGCGAACCGTTGCATCGAGAACACCACCGAGGTCTTCAGGAAGGCCGCGGAAGGGCTGACGGGCGACGAGGCGCTGGACGCGATGGGGACGGCGTACCAGGCGCTCATCGCCGACGACCCGGACATGCTGCTCATGCAGATGCAGCTGTACGTCGCCGTGGCGTCCGCCGAAGTGGCCGGTGACCACGAGTTCGGCGAGGAGGTCAGGGCGAGCTGGACGGAGATGTACGACACGGTCCGTCTCGCACTCGGCGCCGACGCCGGGGAGACCACGCAGTTCTTCGCGCACGGGATGCTCATCAACACCTTCGTTTCCCTGGGCTACCCGCCGGAGCACCGGGTCTGGACCGGCTTCTACGAATCGGCCCAGCCCAAGAAGTGAGCGACATGTACTTCGCGCGACCCGCTTTTTCGTACCCGCAGAAGTTAGTGATCAATAACTAATGCTCAGGGGGAGCAAGCAATGAACGAGCGAACGGGAACACCCCGGCGCACCGGCGCCACCTGGACCCTGGTCATCACCAGCGTCGCCGGCTTCATGGCGGCGCTCGACAACCTCGTCGTCACCACCGCCCTGCCCTCGATCCGCGCGGACCTCGGCGGGGGACTGGCCGACCTCCAGTGGACGGTCAACGCGTACACGCTCACCTTCGCCGTGCTGCTCATGCTCGGCGCCGCCCTCGGTGACCGCTTCGGCCGCCGCCGCCTCTTTGTGGTGGGCCTCGGCATCTTCACCGTCGCGTCGGCCGCCGCCGCCCTCGCGCCCGGAATCGGCTTCCTGATCGCCGCACGGGCGATACAGGGGGTCGGCGCGGCCGTCATGATGCCGCTGACCCTCACCCTGCTCACCGCGGCCGTCCCCGCCGCCCGCCGCGGCGCCGCCCTCGGCATCTTCAGCGCCGTCACCGGCCTCGCCGTCGCCAGCGGCCCGCTCATCGGCGGCGCCCTCACGGAACACCTGTCCTGGCAGTGGATCTTCTGGCTGAACGTGCCCGTCGGCCTGGTCCTGCTGCCCCTCGCCGCCCGCCGCCTCAAAGAGTCGTACGCGCCGAACGCCCGCCTCGACGTCCCCGGCACCCTCCTCGTCAGCGGCGGCCTCTTCGGCATCGTCTACGCCCTGGTCAACGGCCAGGAGGACGGCTGGAGCAGCGCCCCGATCCTCGCCGGGTTCCTCCTCGGAACCGCACTCCTGGGCGGTTTCGTCCACCACGGGTTCCGCAACAAGAACCCCATGCTTCCCATGCGCCTCTTCAAGAACCGCGGATTCCTCGGCATCAACCTCGCGAGCCTGCTGATGTTCCTGGGCATGTTCGGCGCGATCTTCCTGCTCAGCCAGTTCCTCCAGAACGCCCTCGGCCACTCGCCCACCGAGGCGGGCCTGCGGATGCTCCCTTGGACAGGCATGCCGCTGCTCGTGGCGCCGTTCGCGGGCATTCTCTCCGACCGGATCGGCGGCCGACCGGTCGTCGCCACCGGTCTCGCCCTCCAGGCCGTCGGTCTCGCCCTCTTCGCGCTGGTCATCGGCCCCGACGTGTCGTACGCCGCCCAGCTTCCCGCGCTGATCGTCGGCGGCGTCGGCATGGCCCTGTTCTTCGCCCCCGCCTCCAGCGTCGTCATGGCGAGCGTCCGCCCCGCCGAACAGGGCATCGCCTCCGGCGCCAACAGCGCCCTGCGCGAGGTCGGCGGCGCCCTCGGCGTCGCGGTCCTGGGCGCCGTCTTCTCCACACGGGGCGGCTACGAATCCCCGGCCGCCTTCACGGACGGCACGGTCCCGGCCGTCTGGATCGGTGCGGGCGCGGTGGCCCTGGCCGCCCTCGCCGCCCTGCTGATCCCGCGCCGTACGGAGGCGGAGAGCCCGGACGGGCAGGTGACCGGCGACGACCGCGAGCTCGCCA
>NZ_JBSGZD010000230.1:4110-12756 GCF_053610825.1 Streptomyces sp. NPDC054863
CCGCCTGACCGTCGGACACCGCCTGACCGTCGGACACCGCCTGACCGTCGGACACCGCCTGACCGTCGGACACCGCCTGACCGTCGGACACCGCCTGACCGTCGGACACCGCCCGCCGTCCGTCCGCCCCGCGCACTCCGCTGCCCGACACGACCGAACGGAGATCCACCGTGCCCGACCTCCCCTGGCTCACCCCGCATCGCCCCGACCCGCACACCGAGGGGTACGCCATGGCCTCCCGGTTCGAGACCCGCACCCTCCTGGGCGCCTTCCGCTTCTTCGCCCGCGCGCCCCGCATCATGTGGCAGATCCGCACCGCGCCCGGCGCCCACGGCGTCACCCTGCGGGCCCGGCCGCTCCGGCGCACCTTCTGGACGCTGTCCGTCTGGGAGTCGCGGGAAGCCCTCCACCGCTTCGCGGGCAGCGACCCGCACCGGTCCAGCGCCCGGGCGCTGAAGGCCCTGATGAAGGACTCGACGTTCACCTTCTGGTCCGTCGACACCGACATCCTGCCGCTCACCTGGGACGACGCCCTGAAACGACTGGACGCCCAGCGCTGAAACGAACTGGATGCCCAGGGCTGAACCGACCCCCGCTCCAGCCCCTGCCTTCCCGCCCCCTCGGCGCCCGCCGCTACCCGCACCCCGGCGCCGGACCGCCCCGCACCCGGCGGCCCCCGCCCGACCGGCGGGGGCCGCTCCCGCGCTCTCGTACGCTGGACCCCGTGCAGGAACTCCACGATGCCCCCCTCGCCCCCCTGACCACCTTCCGTCTCGGCGGCCCCGCGGCCCGCCTGGTCACGGCCACCACCGACGACGAGGTGATCGCCGTCGTCCGTGAGGCCGACGCCGCAGGCACCCCGCTGCTGATCGTCGGCGGCGGCAGCAACCTGATCGTCGGCGACAAGGGCTTCGACGGAACCGCCCTGCGCATCGCCACCCAAGGCTTCCACCTCGAAGGTACGAAGCTGGAGCTGGCCGCAGGAGAGGTCTGGACCGACGCCGTCGCCCGCACCGTCGAAGCGGGCCTCGCGGGCGTCGAGTGCCTCGCCGGAATCCCCGGTTCCGCCGGTGCGACCCCCATTCAGAACGTCGGGGCGTACGGCCAGGAGGTCTCCAGCACCATCACCGAGGTCGACGCGTACGACCGCCACGCGCGCGAGCGGGTCACCCTCACGGGTGCCGACTGCGCCTTCTCGTACCGCCACAGCCGCTTCAAGGCGGACCCGCACCGCTATGTGGTGCTGCGCGTGCGCTTCGAGCTGGAGGACGCGGGCGGGCTCTCCGCGCCGATCAAGTACCCGGAGACCGCCCGCGCCCTGGGAGTCTCGGCCGGCGACCGCGTCCCCGCCGCCGCCGCGCGCGAGACCGTGCTCGGCCTGCGCGCGGGCAAGGGCATGGTCCTGGACGCGGCGGACCACGACACCTGGTCGGCGGGATCCTTCTTCACCAACCCGATCCTCGACGAGGCCCGGCTCGCGGACTTCCTCGCGCGCGTCCACGACCGCCTCGGTCCCGACACCGCCCCGCCCGCGTTCCCGGCGGGGGAGGGGCTGACCAAGACCTCGGCGGCCTGGCTGATCGACCGCGCGGGCTTCACCAAGGGGTACGGGGAGGGGGCGGCCCGCATCTCCACCAAGCACACCCTCGCCCTCACCAACCGGGGCGGCGCCACCACCGAGGACCTCCTCGCCCTGGCCCGCGAGGTCGTCGAGGGCGTCCGCGAGGCGTTCGGCGTGACCCTGGTCAACGAGCCCGTGATGGTCGGCTGCTCCCTGTAGGGTCCTGGCCCTTCAGTTCGCCACCCCGACCCCCTGCTTCACCGTGGCCGGGTCGTCCAGCACCGCCAGCATCGCGTGGGCCACGTCGGCCCGCGCGATCGTCCGGCCACTGCGCGGGGTGCCGCCGACGGCCTTCCGGTACGTCCCGGTCAGCGCCTTGTCCGTCAGCCTGGGCGGGCGCACGGACGTCCAGTCCGTCGCCGAGCGCGCCAACTCGCCCTCCATCACGCGCAGATCGTCGTACACGCCCTTCAGGGCCGCGCTGATCACCCGCCCGATGATCCGGTCGACGAGCGGCTGGCGCCCCGGCGGCGGGCCGACCGGGGACGCGCTCACCACCACCAGGCGCCGGACGCCCTCCGCCTCCATCGCGCGCAGCACCGTACGGGTCAGCCGCGCCGTCACCCCCACGTCCTTGCGGCTGCGCGCCCCGAGCCCGGAGAGGACCGCGTCCCGCCCGGCCACGGCCTTCCGCAGACCCTCCGGGTCCGTCAGGTCCGCCCGGAAGACGGTGAGCCGCTCGCCGGTCACCGCGAACCGCGCCGGGTCGCGCACCACCGCCGTCACCTCGTGCCCCGCGGCCAGCGCCTGCTTGACGATCTCCTGCCCGATGCCGCCGGTGGCACCGAATACCGTGACCTTCATCGCGCACCCTCCCAGGGTGGTAAGCATTCACTCACCACGAGGGTGGGTGAATACTCACTCACCCGTCAAGCCCAAGTCTCGGAGCATCCGGAGCACCCATGCACAAGCCCACCCGTGAACGCATCCTCGACGCCGCCCACGAGTTGATGCGCACCCTCGGCCTGTCCCGCGCCACCACCAAGGAGATCGCGAAGGCGGCAGGCTGCTCGGAGGCCGCGCTCTACAAGTACTTCGCGAGCAAGGAGGACCTCTTCGTCGCCGTGCTCACCGAACGGCTGCCCCGGCTCACCCCGCTGCTGCACCGCCTCGCCCTCGACCCCGGCACCCGCTCCGTCCAGGAGAACCTCACCGAGATCGCCCGCCAGGCCGTCCTCTTCTACGCCGAGAGCTTCCCGATCGCCGCCTCGCTCTACGCCGAGACCAAGCTCAAGGCCCGCCACGACAGCGCCATGCGGGACATGGGCACCGGCCCCCACATGCCCATCGAGGGCCTGGACGCCTATCTGCGCACCGAACGGGCCGCCGGCCGCATCTCGCCCGCCTCCGACACCTTCGCGGCGGCCTCGCTGCTCCTGGGGGCCTGCGCGCAGCGCGCCTTCGCGTACGACCCCGAAGGCGAGATCGGCAAGAAGCCGCCACAGGACGTCGACGACTTCGCCAAGGCCCTGGCCCGCACGCTCCTGAAGGGCATCTCCGGCTAGCTCACCCCGCCAGCCACGCGTCGATCCCGCTCAGCAGCTCTTCCCGTACGCCCGCGGGCGCCGCCGACCCCCGCACCGACTGCCGTGCCAGCTCGGCCAGTTCGGCATCGGTGAAACCGTGGTGCTCCCGCGCCAGCTCGTACTGCGCCGCCAGCCGCGACCCGAACAGCAGCGGGTCGTCCGCCCCCAGCGCCATCGGCACCCCCGCCTCGAAGAGGGTGCGCAGCGGGACGTCCTCGGGCTTCTCGTACACCCCGAGCGCGACGTTCGACGAAGGGCACACCTCGCAGGTGACGCCCCTGTCCGCGAGCCGCTTCAGCAGCCGCGGGTCCTCCGCGGCCCGTACCCCGTGCCCGATCCGCGAAGCGTGCAGGTCGTCCAGGCAGTCCCGTACGGAAGCGGGCCCGGTCAGCTCACCGCCGTGCGGAGCCGCGAGCAGCCCGCCCTCGCGTGCGATCGCGAAGGCACGGTCGAAGTCCCGGGCCATTCCCCGCCGTTCGTCGTTCGAAAGCCCGAAGCCGACGATCCCGCGGTCCGCGTACCGCACCGCGAGCCGGGCCAGCGTCCGTGCGTCGAGCGGGTGCTTCATCCGGTTCGCCGCGACCAGCACCCGCATCCCGAGCCCGGTCTCCCGCGACGCGCTGTCGACCGCGTCCAGGATGATCTCCAGCGCCGGAATCAGCCCGCCGAGGAGCGGTGCGTACGACGTCGGGTCGACCTGGATCTCCAGCCACCCCGACCCGTCCCGCACATCCTCCTCGGCGGCCTCGCGCACCAGCCGCTGGATGTCCTCGGGCGTACGCAGGCACGACCGCGCCGCGTCGTAGAGCCGCTGGAAGCGGAACCAGCCCCGCTCGTCGGTAGCCCGCAGCTTCGGCGGTTCACCGCTGGTCAGCGCATCGGGCAGATGGACACCGTGCAGGTCGGCCAGTTCCAGCAGGGTCGAGGGCCGCATCGACCCGGTGAAATGCAGGTGCAGATGAGCCTTGGGGAGCAGGGTCAGATCGCGTACACGTTCCATCCGAGGATCTTGCCGTACGTACGACGCGCCCGGAAGCGTCTTTTCCCCAACGGGTGTGCCCCCGAACGCAGAAACGATCCCCCAGCCGCAGAGGCCGGGGGATCGTCAAGGCGTCGAGACGTACGGACGACTAGTCGCGCGCCTCCGCGAGCAGCTTCTGCATCCGCGACACGCCCTCGACGAGGTCCTCGTCGCCCAGCGCGTACGAAAGCCGCAGGTAGCCCGGGGTGCCGAAGGCCTCGCCCGGTACGACCGCGACCTCCACCTCCTCCAGGATCAGCGCGGCCAGCTCGACCGAGGTCTGCGGGCGCTTGCCGCGGATCTCCTTGCCGAGCAGCCCCTTCACCGACGGGTACACGTAGAAGGCGCCCTCCGGCATCGGGCAGATCAGTCCCTCGATCTCGCCGAGCATCCGCACGATCGTCTGCCGGCGCCGGTCGAAGGCGGCCCCCATCTCGGCGACCGCGTCCAGCGGACCGGAGACGGCGGCCAGCGCCGCGGCCTGCGCCACGTTCGACACGTTGGACGTGGCGTGGGACTGGAGGTTCGTCGCCGCCTTCACGACGTCCTTCGGGCCGATGATCCAGCCGACCCGCCAGCCGGTCATCGCGTACGTCTTCGCCACGCCGTTGACCACGATGCACTTGTCGCGCAGCTCGGGCACGATCGCAGGCAGCGAGGTGAACTGCGCGTCGCCGTAGACCAGGTGTTCGTAGATCTCGTCGGTCAGCACCCACAGCCCGTGCTCGTGCGCCCAGCGGCCGATCGCCTCGGCGTCGGCCTCGCTGTAGACCGCGCCGGTCGGGTTCGAGGGCGAGACGAAGAGGACGACCTTCGTACGCTCGGTGCGTGCGGCCTCCAGCTGCTCGACGGAGACCCGGTAACCGGTCGTCTCGTCGGCCACTACCTCCACCGGGACACCGCCCGCGAGCCGGATCGACTCCGGGTACGTCGTCCAGTACGGAGCCGGGACGATGACCTCGTCGCCCGGGTCGAGGATCGCGGCGAACGCCTCGTAGATGGCCTGCTTGCCGCCGTTGGTGACCAGGATCTGCGAGGCGTCGACCTCGTAGCCGGAGTCGCGCAGCGTCTTCGCGGCGATTGCGTTCTTCAGCTCGGGGAGCCCGCCCGCCGGGGTGTAGCGGTGGTACTTCGGGTTCGAGCAGGCCTCGATCGCGGCCTGGACGATGTAGTCCGGCGTCGGGAAGTCGGGCTCGCCCGCGCCGAAGCCGATCACCGGGCGGCCGGCGGCCTTGAGGGCCTTCGCCTTCGCGTCCACGGCAAGGGTGGCGGACTCGGAAATGGCACCGATGCGGGCGGATACCCGGCGCTCGGTCGGAGGAGTAGCAGCGCTCATGCGCCCCATCGTCCCAGACCATCTGCCGCCCCGGCACAGGGGTTTCACAGACTGGTCCGGGGCACGTCGGAGCCCTTTCTGTTCGACGCCGGGCCGCGGAGCACGTACACTCACCTGTCGTTGGCCCACAGCAGCCTGCTCCGCCGAGCGCACTCCGTGCACCCGGTCGGATGCGGTAGGTTGGGGGAACCACAAAGGGTCGTAGCTCAATTGGTAGAGCACTGGTCTCCAAAACCAGCGGTTGGGGGTTCAAGTCCCTCCGGCCCTGCTACACACTCCTTCGCCGGGATGTGTGCGCATGTACGTACTTCTCTGCATTGTCGTGCGGCTCCACCGGGCGCGGCACGGCCACGACCCGGAATCAGGTGAGTAGCGTGACGGACGCCGTAGGCTCCATCGACATGCCTGATGCCCAGGACGAAGTGCCGAAGAAGGCACGAAAGGGCGGCAAGCGGGGCAAGAAGGGCCCGCTCGGCCGCCTCGCGCAGTTCTACCGCCAGATCGTCGCGGAGCTGCGCAAGGTCGTCTGGCCCACTCGCAGCCAGCTGACGACGTACACCACTGTCGTCATCGTCTTCGTCGTGATCATGATCGGCATCGTGACCGTGATCGACCAGGGCTTCTCGGCCGCTGTGAAGTACGTCTTCGGCTAAGCAGTACTCGCGTAGGGCGCCTCCCTTGGGCGCCCCTTTCGCGCGTTCCACCCATTTGTGTATCCAGGAAGAAGCAGCCACCGTGTCTGACCCGAACCTGAACGACGCCGGCGAGCCGACGGTGGGCGCCGTCGAGTCCATCGAGGACGAGACCGCCATCGTTGAGGCGGCGGACGCTGTGGAGCCCGACGAGGCCGAGGCTGCCGACGCCGCCGCGGGCGAGCCGGCCGAGGAAGCCGCCGTCCACGTCCACGTCGAGGACGAGGCCGTAGCGGTCGCCGAGACCGACGAGGACCAGGCTGCCGCCGACGACGCCGCGGAGGCCGACGAGGTCGACGAGGCGGCGGACGAGGTCGAGGCCGACGAGGCAGAGGCCGAGCCCACCGAGCCGGTGGACCCGATCGCCGCCCTCCGCGAGGAACTGCGCACCCTGCCCGGCGAGTGGTACGTCATCCACACGTACGCCGGGTACGAGAAGCGCGTGAAGGCCAACCTGGAGCAGCGCGCCGTCTCCCTGAACGTCGAAGAGTTCATCTACCAGGCAGAAGTGCCGGAAGAAGAAATCGTTCAGATCAAGAACGGCGAGCGCAAGAACGTCCGCCAGAACAAGCTCCCGGGCTACGTCCTGGTGCGCATGGACCTCACCAACGAGTCCTGGGGCGTCGTCCGCAACACCCCCGGCGTCACCGGCTTCGTGGGCAACGCCTACGACCCGTACCCGCTGACCCTGGACGAGATCGTCAAGATGCTCGCCCCCGAGGCCGAGGAGAAGGCGGCCCGCGAGGCTGCCGAGGCCGAGGGCAAGCCGGCACCGGCCCGCAAGCTCACCGTCGAGGTCCTGGACTTCGAGGTCGGCGACGCGGTCACCGTCACGGACGGTCCGTTCGCGACGCTGCAGGCGACGATCAACGAGATCAACCCCGACTCGAAGAAGGTCAAGGGTCTCGTCGAGATCTTCGGCCGCGAGACCCCGGTCGAGCTCAGCTTCGACCAGATCCAGAAGAACTGACCCCTTCCGGGGCACTTCTGACAAGAGCTTCCGAACAGGTCGGATCGGGCTTCCAAAGCCGGTCTGACCTGCTCGGTTTTTAGCCGCACGTCTATACCCGTTATCGTTGTGCGGTATGCCTCCATCCGGATGATCGGATGGATGGCCGAAACTCTCACTAGGACCCGGAGAGAGCAATGCCTCCCAAGAAGAAGAAGGTCACGGGGCTTATCAAGCTCCAGATCAACGCGGGCGCCGCCAACCCGGCCCCGCCGGTCGGCCCGGCGCTCGGTCAGCACGGCGTCAACATCATGGAGTTCTGCAAGGCCTACAACGCCGCGACCGAGTCGCAGCGTGGCATGGTCGTGCCGGTGGAGATCACGGTCTACGAAGACCGCTCCTTCACCTTCGTGACGAAGACCCCGCCGGCCGCCAAGCTGATCCTCAAGGCCGCAGGTGTGGACAAGGGATCGGGCGAGCCCCACAAGACCAAGGTCGCGAAGCTCACCGCCGCTCAGGTGCGCGAGATCTCGACGGTCAAGCTCCCCGACCTGAACGCCAACGACCTTGACGCCGCCGACAAGATCATCGCCGGCACCGCCCGTTCCATGGGCATCACGGTCGAGGGCTGACAGTCCCCCTCAGCACCACCAGTGGTAGGGCCACGCGCCGGCCCGCACCACGACTCCACACCTGACACAACACAGGAGCAGCAGTGAAGCGCAGCAAGTCTCTCCGCGCTGCGGACGCCAAGATCGACTCGGAGCGTCTGTACGCCCCCCTCGAGGCCGTCCGTATCGCCAAGGACACCAACTCGGTCAAGTTCGACGGCACCGTCGAGGTCGCCATGCGTCTGGGCGTCGACCCGCGCAAGGCCGACCAGATGGTCCGCGGCACCGTGAACCTTCCGCACGGCACCGGCAAGACCGCCCGGGTCCTGGTCTTCGCGACCGGTGACCGTGCAGCGGCCGCGGAAGCCGCCGGCGCCGACATTGTCGGCTCCGACGAACTGATCGACGAGGTGGCGAAGGGCCGTCTGGACTTCGACGCCGTCGTCGCCACCCCGGACCTCATGGGCAAGGTCGGCCGCCTCGGCCGCGTCCTCGGCCCGCGTGGTCTGATGCCCAACCCGAAGACCGGAACGGTCACCCCGGACGTGGCGAAGGCTGTCACGGACATCAAGGGCGGCAAGATCGAGTTCCGCGTCGACAAGCACTCGAACCTGCACTTCATCATCGGCAAGGTCTCCTTCGACGAGACGAAGCTGGTCGAGAACTACGCCGCGGCGCTGGAGGAGATCCTCCGTCTGAAGCCGTCCGCAGCCAAGGGCCGCTACATCAAGAAGGCCACGCTGGCCACCACGATGGGCCCCGGCATCCCGCTGGACGCCAACCGCACCCGCAACCTCCTCGTCGAGGAGGACCCGGCCGCCGTCTGAGTCCTTGACTCGTAAGGTTGCCGCGGGTTCCGCGCATCGAAGCCGGGTTGCACCCCTCTCCGC
>NZ_JBSGZD010000231.1:0-12719 GCF_053610825.1 Streptomyces sp. NPDC054863
CGCGCATCGCCGCCTCAAGACCGGCCCTGCCGATCCACGCCCCGCCGCCACAGTCGCCGAGGAGGTGCCCCCAGCCGTCGGCCCGGCGCCATGCGCGCAGGTCCGTGCCCAGGGCGATCAGCCCGGTGCCCGCGGCGACCACGGCCCCCGGCCGCTGCCCGAGGGCACCGGCGTACGCGGTGACCGCGTCGGCGGCGAGCGCCATCCTCCGTACACCGAACTCCCTGGCCAGCATCCCGGGCAGCTCGGCCCGCAGCCCGTCCCCGAGCGTGGCGGCCCCGGCGGCGCCGATGCACACCGCCACTGGCTCGCCGCCGCCGACACCGGCCAGCAACTGCCGGGCGGCCGGTACCAGTTGGGCGGCCAGGTGCCCGGCATCGATCCCGCCGGGCCCGGTCCTTACCGGCTCACCGGAGACGAGCGGCGGCCCGACCGGCGTACGGCTGCCGACCCGCGCGAGCGCGAACCGCACGCCCGAGCCGCCGGAGTCGACCCCGAGGACGTACCCCTCCCCGGGCGCGTACCCCTCCCCGGGCGCGTACCCGGCGCCGGGGGCGTACCCGGCCCCGCCGTGATTGGCCACGGCTTACGGAAGCTGCCAGTCCACCGGTGCCGCGCCCTGCTGGACCAGCAGTTCATTGGCCCGGCTGAACGGGCGCGAGCCGAAGAACCCGCGGTCCGCCGACCTCGGCGAAGGATGCACCGACTCGACGCAGGGCACGTCGCCGAGCAGCCGCCGCAGACTGCGTGCGTTGCTGCCCCACAACACCGCCACCAGCGGCTTGCCGCGCGCCGCCAGTGCCCGGATGGCCTGCTCGGTGACCTGCTCCCAGCCCTTGCCCTGATGGGCGTTGGTCTTGCGCGGCGCCGTGGTGAGCGCCCTGTTGAGCAGCAGCACCCCCTGCCGGGTCCACGGGGTGAGGTCCCCGTTGGAGGGGCGGGGATGACCGAGATCGGTGTGCATCTCCCAGAAGATGTTGTCCAGGCTGGGCGGTACCGGCTGCACATCGGGCGCGACCGAGAAGCTCAGCCCCACCGCGTGCCCCGGTGTGGGGTACGGGTCCTGACCCACGATCAGGACCCGCACCTCGTCGAACGGCTGCTGGAACGCACGCAGTACGTTCGCCCCCGCGGGTACGTAGGTACGCCCCGCGGCGATTTCCGCACGGAGGAAGTCGCCCATCGCGGCGATCTGTCCGGCCACGGGTTCCAGCGCGTCCGCCCAGCCGGGCTCGACGCTCTCTTTCAAAGGTCTTGCTGCCACAGGACGTCACTCTACTGGCCCAGTCCGCAGGGGCCGCTCCCGATGTGCTCAGCCGATCACCGCCGCCCGCACGCACAGCACGTCCGGCAGGTGCGAGGCGAGCTGCTGCCAGCTGTCGCCGTCGTCCGCGCTCGCGAACACCTCGCCGTTGCGATTGCCGAAGTACACCCCTGCCGCAGGTGCGTTGTCGTCCGTGCACATCGCGTCGCGCAGCACCGTCCCGTAGTGCTCCTCCTGCGGCAGCCCGGCCGTCAGCGGCTCCCAGCTCTTGCCCGCGTCCCGGGTCCGGTAGACCCGGCACCTGCGGTCCGCCGGCACCCGGTCGGAGTCCGCGGTGATCGGGAAGACGTACGCCGTGTCCGCGTGGTGCGGGTGGGCGGCCACCGCGAAGCCGAAGGTGGACGGCAGCCCCTCGCCGATGTCCGTCCAGTTCGCCCCCGCGTCGTCGCTGCGGAACACACCCCAGTGGTTCTGCAGGTAGAGCCGGTCCTTGTCGGCCGCGTCCTGCGCGACCTTGTGCACGCACTGCCCGAACTCCGGGTTCGGATCCGGCAGGAAGACCGCCGACACCCCCTTGTTGGAAGGCGCCCAGCTCGCCCCGCCGTCCCGCGACCGGAACACCCCGGCCGTCGACACCGCCACCGTCACCGCGTCCGGGTCGCGCGGATCCGTCACCACCGTGTGCACGGCCTCACCGCCGCCGCCCGGCACCCACTGCGAGCGGGTCGGATGCTCCCACAGCGGCCGGACGAGCTCGAAGGTCTCGCCCCGGTCCGTCGAGCGGAACAGCGCCGCGGGCTCCGTCCCCGCGTACACCACCCCCGGCGCGGCGGACCCCGCCGGATGGAGCTGCCACACCCGCTCCAGCGAAGCCCCGGTGTCCTTCGGGAACTTGACGGCCGGCTGCTTCGGCTCGGTCCACGTCGCACCGAGGTCGTCGGAGTGGAAAACCGAAGGACCCCAGTGCGCGCTGTCCCCGCCGACCAGCAGCCGGGGCGAGTCCCCGCTCCGGTCGATCCCCACCGAATACACGGCCTGCGCGTTGAAGTGCGGGCCGTCGAACTCCCACTCCCCGCCTCCGCGCCTGCGGCCGAGGAAGAGTCCCTTGCGTGTGCCTACAGCGAGCAGTACGTCGGACATGGCCGACACCTCCCAGACTTCGTTGTCTCCAGGTATCGGCCAGTCTGCACCCCGCCACTGACAATGGCCCGGGATCAAGCGTTCGCCGAGGTCAGAGCGGTAAGCCGGGAATGTCCGCAGGGGTGCCGCACGGGGTCCCCAGCCGTTTCGGCCGGATTCCTTGACAGTCTCCCTCCCCTTGGAAACCATCCAGCCGGTACGCCCCGAACGGCCCGAGCGACGAGGAGAGTCAGCCATGACGTCCCCCACCATGCAGCAGGTCATCGCCGCAGCCACGGGCCCCATGCCGCCCGGCGTGTCCATGCCGACGCCCCCCGTCTTCGACACCGTCGAGGAGGAGCGGCAGTACCGCAAGGAACAACTGGCCGCCGGGTTCCGCCTGTTCGGCCGGTTCGGCTTCTCCGAGGGCGTCGCGGGCCACATCACCGCCCGCGACCCCGAGCACCCCGACCACTTCTGGGTGAACCCCTTCGGCATGGCCTTCTCCCTGATCAAGGCCTCCGACCTGATCCTGGTCGACCACGAGGGCAACCTGCTGCACGGCAGCCGGCCCGTGAACCGCGCCGCGTTCGTCATCCACGCCGCCGTCCACGAGGCCCGCCCCGACGCGGTCGCCGCCGCGCACTCGCACTCCCTGCACGGCAAGGCGTTCTCCAGCCTCGGTGTCCCGCTCGACCCGATCACCCAGGACGCCTGCGCGTTCTTCGAGGACCACGGCATCCACGCCGACTTCTCGGGCGTGGTCAGCGACGCCGAGGAGGGCAGGCGGATAGGCCGGGCCCTCGCCTCGTACAAGGCGGTGATCCTCCAGAACCACGGCCTGCTCACCGTCGGGGGCTCCGTCGCCGAGGCCGTCTGGTGGTTCATCACGATGGAACGTTCCTGCCAGGCCCAGCTGCTCGCCATGGCCGCGGGCACTCCGAAGCACATCGACCGCGAGACCGCGCTGCACACCCGCGCCCAGATCGGCGGATCCTTCGCGGGCTGGTTCCAGGCACAGCCGCTGCTGGACCAGATCACCGCATCCGACCCCGACCTGTTCGGCTGACCGGGCGGCACGGACCGCTGTCATGGAACTCGCCGCCGTCGCCCTGCCCGTCGCCCTCGCCGTCATCATGCTCGGCCTGGGACTCGGCCTCACCCCGGCCGACTTCCGCCGCGTACTGGCCCACCCGAAGGCCACGATCGTCGCCCTGTGCTGCCAGCTGCTCCTGCTCCCGGCGGCCTGCTTCGGCCTGGTCGTCGCCTTCGGGCTGCCGCCGGTCCTCGCCGTCGGCATGATGCTCGTCGTCGCGTCCCCGGGCGGGACGACCGCCAACCTCTTCAGCCACCTCTACGGCGGCGACGTCGCCCTCAACGTGACACTCACCGCCGTCAATTCGGTGATCTCCGTCGTCACCCTCCCGATCGTCTTCAACCTGTCGGCGCAGTACTTCCTGGGTGAAGGGACCGGACTGGGCCTCCAGTTCGCCAAGACCCTCCAGGTGTTCGCGATCGTTCTGGTCCCCGTCGCGATCGGCATGTACGTCAGGGCGCGCTCCCCGCGCTTCGCGGCGCGCATGGACCGCCCGGTGAAGATCGCCTCGGTGGTCATCCTGGTTCTGATCATCGCCGCGGCAGCCCTCCAGGAGCGCGCCAACCTCCTCGAATACCTCGGCTCCACGGGCCCCGTCGCACTCGCCCTGCTCGTCCTGAGCCTGAGCGTCGGCTACTGGGTGCCGCGCCTCGCCAAGGTCGAACGAGACCAGGCCATCGCCTCGTGCATGGAGATCGGCCTGCACAACACCACCCTCGCGATCACCATCGCCATGGGCATCCTGCAGAACACCGAAATGGCCGTCCCCGGCGCGACGTACGGGGTATTGATGTTCTTCGCCGCCGCGGTCGCCGGGCTGGTCCTCCGCCGCAGCGCCCGCACCGCACCTCCCACACCTCCCGTACCTCCCGCACCTGCGCCATCCGAGAGTGAGCGTCCATGAGTCAGCTGGCCGGCCGAGGCATCGCCGACATCACCGGGGAGGCCGCCGAGTGCGGAATGCTCGGCTACGGCAAGGCCGGCCAGCGCACCACGGGCATCCACACCCGCCTGCGCGCGCGTGCCTTCGCCTTCGCCGAGGGCACGGCGGAAGCCGACCGGCGGCTGCTGCTGGTGGTCTGCGACCTCCCGCTGGTCTCCGGCGGCCTGGTCCAGGAAGTCGTACGGCGGCTGCCGGCCGGCTGGACCGAGTCCAACGTGATGATCACCGCGACGCACACCCACTGCGGCCCCGGCGGCTACTTCCACCACGCGCTCTACAACAGCAACACGGGCGGCTTCCGCCCCAAGACGTACGCGGCGATCGTCGACGGCATCACCGAGGCCGCCCTCGCGGCCCTCGCCGACCTCGCGCCCGCCGAACTCTCCCTCGCCCACGGCGAACTCCACGACACCAGCGCCAACCGCTCCCGCCGCGCCTTCGACCGCAACCCCGGGCACGACCGCGCGTACTTCCCCCGGGCCGTCGACCCGCACACCACCCTGCTGCGCATCGCCCGCGACGGCGAACTCGCGGGCGCGGTGCACTGGTTCCCCGTCCACAACACCAGCATGACCAACAAGAACACCCTCATCAGCAGCGACAACAAGGGCTACGCCGCCTACAAGTGGGAGCGCCTCGACCACGGCGCGGACTACCTGGGACCCGAACAGCCCGTCCTGGTCACCGCGTTCGCCCAGACCAACGCCGGCGACATGTCCCCGAACCTCAACCTCCGCCCCGGCAGCGGCCCCACCGAGGACGAGTACGAGAACACCAGGATCGCGGGCACCCGGCAGCAGGAGTCCGCCACCGGGCTCCTCGCCGCCGCCGCCCCGCTCACCGGCCCGCTCGACCACCGGATCACCCACCTCGACCTCTCCGGCACCGAAGTGGGCCCCGAGTTCACCGGCGACGGCCGCGCACACCGTACGGGCCGGCCCGTGGGCGGCGCCGCGGCCCTCGCGGGCGCCTGGGCCGACGGCAGGGGACTCGCGGGCTTCCGCGAGGGCCGCAACCCCCTCTGGGACGCCCTCTCCCAGCGGGTGATCTACGCCCTCTCTCCCGCCCTGCGCGACGCCCACGCGCCCAAGGCGCTCGTCCTCCCCGCGGGCCCGCTGAACCGGCTGCGCCCCATGGTCCAGGAGCGCGTCCCCGTCCAGCTCCTGCGCATCGGCCGCCTGTACCTCATCGGCATCCCCGGCGAGGTCACCATCGTGGCGGGCCTGCGCCTGCGCCGTACTGTCGCGGGGATCGTCGGCGCCGACCTCAAAGAGGTGCTCGTCGCGAGCTACAGCAACGGCTACTTCCACTACGTCACCACCCCCGAGGAGTACGACGCCCAGGAGTACGAGGGCGGCAGCACGCTCTTCGGCCGCTGGCAGCTCCCCGCGCTGTGCCAGACGGCGGCGCTCCTCGCCACCGCCATGCGCGACGGCCGGCCCGTCCACCGCGGCACCCCCGAACCGCTGCCCACCGCCCGGCCGAACCGCCGCACCCCGGCGCCCGACGAGCCGCACCCCGGCCGCGCCTACGGCGATGTGCTCTCCTTCGCCCGGATCGGCGGCCAGGTCACGGCTTCCTTCGTGGCGGCGCACCCCAGCAACGACCTCCGCAGGGGCGACACCTACCTCGCGGTGGAGCGAGGCGAGGGTGACACCTGGACCCGTGTCGCGGACGACGGCGACTGGTCGACCACCTTCCGCTGGTCCCGCACCGGCCGCACCACCTCCACCGCCACGGTGACCTGGACCGTCCCCGACCGCACGGCCCCCGGCCCGTACCGTCTCCGCTACTTCGGCAACTGCACGGACCGGGGGGCCTTCACCGGCACGACGGAAGTCTTCGACGTACGGTGAAGGCCCCCCGGCCATGGGCCCCGGCAGGGGCTCAGATCGCCCAGGAGTACTGATCGGGCGCCGCCACCTCGTCGCCGAGCTCCCGGGCCGCCTGCCGCGCCCAGGAGGGGTTGCGCAGCAGCTCCCGTCCGAGCAGCACCGCGTCGGCCTCGCCGTTGGCGAGGACCTTCTCCGCCTGTGCGGCCTCGGTGATCAGCCCCACCGCCGCGACCGGCAGCGAGGTCTCCGCCTTGACCCGCGCCGCGAACGGCACCTGGTAGCCGGGGCCGACGGGGATGCGGACGGCCGAGGCGTTGCCGCCGGTCGAGACGTCCAGCAGATCCACCCCGTGCTCCTGGAGCAGCGTCGCGAAGCGCACCGTGTCGTCGCCGTCCCAGCCGTTCTCCTCCAGCCAGTCCGTCGCCGAGACGCGGAAGAAGAGCGGCAGCTCCTCGGGCCACACCTCCCGTACGGCGTCGACGACTTCGAGTGCGAAGCGGACGCGGTTGTCGAACGATCCTCCGTACCCGTCCGTGCGGCGGTTGGAGTGCGGGGAGAGGAACTCACCGATCAGATAGCCGTGCGCTCCGTGCACCTCGGCGACCTGGAAGCCCGCCTCCAGGGCCCGCCGCGCGGCGTCCGCGAACTGTCCGACGATCTCCCGGATCTGCTCCACGGACAGCTCGTCGGGCACGGGGTGCCCGTCCTTGAACGGCACCGGGCTCGGGGCCACCGGCTGCCAGCCGTCCGCTTCGGGGCCCACCGGCCCGCCGCCCCGCCAGGGCCGGTCGGTGGAGGCCTTGCGGCCCGCGTGGGCGAGCTGGATGCCGGCCACGGTGCCCTGCGACTTCAGGAAGGCGGTGATCCGCCGGAAGGCGTCCGTCTGGGTGTCGTTCCAGATCCCCAGGTCCGCCGGGCTGATGCGTCCCTCGGGGCTCACCGCCGTCGCCTCCACCAGGACCAGGCCCGTTCCGCCGGTGGCACGTGCCGCGTAGTGGGTGAAGTGCCAGTCGTTCGGGACGCCGGCGTCCGGACCGCACGGCTCCGCGCTGTACTGGCACATCGGGGCCATCCAGATGCGGTTGGGGATCGTCAGCTCACGCAGGGTGAAGGGCTGGAAGAGGCTGCTCACAGCGAACTCCGTTCGAGGAAGGGCCGGCTAGTGGGTAGTACGATAACCATCGTAGTACGGCGTCTGTCAAACTACGAAGAGTCTCGTACAATGGTGGCCACGGCGCTTCCGTACGGCTCTGCGCACGGCGCTTCCGTACGGCTCTGCGCACGGCGCTTCCGTACGGGCCTTCCGTACGGGGCCTCGCATGTGCCCGCCGCAGTACAGCCGCCGCCCACCGATCACGTAAGCCGAGGAAGAGGGGCAGTCCACCGTGACCGCTGCCGCAGTGAACAGCCGCGAACTCGCGCACCCCGACCGCGCGGAGATCCGCCTCGAAGGCGTGCTGCACGCACTCTCCGACCCCATGCGGCTGCACATCGTCCGCGACCTGGCCGCGGAGGAGTGCGAGCTCGCCTGCTCCTCCTTCGAGCTGCCCGTCTCGAAGTCCACGAGCACCCACCACTTCCGCGTCCTGCGCGAGAGCGGCGTCATCCGGCAGGTCTACCGGGGCACCGCGAAGATGAGCGGACTGCGCCGCGACGACCTGGAGGAGTTGTTCCCCGGACTGCTCGAAGCGGTCCTGGAAGCCGCCGAGTTGCAGGCCGGCCGCGGCTGAACCGGGCCGCCGGGGATCAGGTGCGTACGTCCCCGGCCGCGTCCAGCAGCCCCGCCCAGTCGGCGATCTTCACCGAGCGCCGCCCCAGTGACGTCCCGAGCGCCGTCTCCGCCGCCTCGATCGCCAGCCACCCGGGCCACTCCACCGGGTGCAGCCCCGACTCCCGCAGGGCGACCAGGGGGTCGTCCGCCACCTCGCGCCGGGCCAGTGCCTCCGCGTCGGCGAGCAGCGAGCCGGCCGTCTCCTTGGCGCAGGGCCGGTTGGTCCCGATCACTCCCGTCGGGCCCCGCTTGATCCACCCGGCGACGTACTCCCCGGCGGACGGGTGCCCGTCCCGCAGTACCCGACCGCCCGCGTGCGGCACCGTCGCGCGCGAAGGGTCGAACGGAAGGCCGGGCAGCGGCGTCCCCCGGTAGCCGACCGAGCGCAGTACCAACTGCGCCTCGATGTCCTCGTACACACCGGTGCCGCGCACCCCGCCCGCCCCGTCCGGCACCGTCCTTTCGAACCGTACGGCGGCCACCCGGCCCGCGTCGGCGAGCAGTTCCACCGGGCGGAGGTGGAAGCGCAGCCGAAGCGTCCTTCCCCGTACGGGAGGCGGCGCCTGCGCCCAGCCGCGCAGCACCTCCACATTGCGGCGCAGCGCGGTGGGCAGCCCCGACGGATCGCCGTACGCCGGGTCCAGGGCCAGCTCGACGGGGTCCACCGAGACCGAGGCGTCCGGCAGGGTGCCCAGCTCCCGCAGTTCCTTGGTGGTGAACTTGGCCTGCGAAGGCCCTCGCCGCCCCACCATGTGCACCTCGCGCACGGTGGACCCCGACAGTAGGTCGAGCGCGCTCTGCGGTACGTCCGTGGGCAGCAACTCCCTTGCCCCGCGCGCCAGTATGCGCGCCACGTCCACCGCGACGTTGCCCACTCCGACGACCACGGCGGAGCGCACCCCCAGGGCGAACCCGCCGGGATCGGCGTCCGGGTGCGCGCTGTACCAGGAGACGAACTCGGTGGCCGAGAAGCTGCCGGGCAGGTCCTCGCCGGGGATGCCGAGCCGGCGGTCGGTGGCCGCGCCGACGCAGTAGACCACCGCGTGGTACAACTCCAGCAGCCGCTGCGGCGGCAGTTCGGGCGTCCCCGCCTCGACGTTGCCGACGAAGGCGATCCGTTCGTGTTCGAGGACGGCGCGCAGGGTGCCCTGCAAGGACTTGATCTTCTCGTGGTCGGGCGCGACCCCGTACCGCACCAGCCCGTACGGACACGGCAGCCGGTCCAGCACGTGCACCCACACGTCGGGCACGGCTGTCTGCTCGACGAGGGCCTGGGCCGTGTAGACCCCGCTGGGGCCCGACCCGACGACTGCGACGCGAAGCACGGCGGAGCTCCCTCCCGCAGGGTCCCTCCAGGATCGCACCCGTGGCGCGGCAGCGGCAGGGGGCTGCGCCTGCGGAGTGTCCTGAGGCTGCCGGGCGTGCGCGCCGTGGCGGTGGCCGGTGAGGTGCGCGACCGGGCGTGGCCGCCGCACCTCGCGCAAGGTCGTCGCGAGCGCCCGTGGCGGGGGCTACCGCCCCTGCAGCATCCTCGCCATCCGGTTGATCTCGGTCGTCTGCTGGGCGACCAGCTCCGTGGCCCACTCCTCGACCGTCAGGTCGTTGCCGTCGGAAAGCGCGTCGCCCGCCATGGTCAGCGCCCCCTTGTGGTGGGTGATCATGAGCTTCAGGAACAGCTCGTCGAACGCCGCGCCCCCGGCCGCCTTCAGCTCCGCCAGCTGCTTCTCGGTGGCCATGCCCGCCATCGCCCCGTGGTCGTGCGGGGTCTTCGGCCGCTTGTCCGCACCGTTGCGCTTCTGCCAGCCCTTCATGGCGTCGATCTCCGGGCGCTGGGACGCCGCGATCCGCTCCGCCAGCTGCTTCACGTTCCGTGCAGAGGCGCGCGACGGTACGAGATCGGTCATCACCAGGGCCTGGCCGTGGTGCACGATCATCATCTCCGTGTAGTCGAAGTCCGCGGAGTTGGGTCTGTCCACCGGGGCGGCCTTCCGCGCTTCGTCGGCCGACAGGGTCCTGGCCGGTTCGCCCGGCTTTCCCGGCGCCACCACCACGGCGTCGCCCGCCGCCTTGGCCTTCCCGTCCTCCTCCGGTGCTCCGTCGCAGCCGGACAGGGCGAGCAGGACGGCGACGGCGAGCGCCGCGGACACGGCGAACGGGCGGGAGGGTCTTCTCTGTTGACGGGAGCGCACGGCGAACTCCTGGGGTGCAAGGGGCGATTGGTGACCGTCTTAGCACGATTCAGTGCGCGGATGATCAGAAAACTTCATTACATCTCCGTTGCCGTCTATTGAGATGTACATGCGAAGGAAGATACTCACGAGGTCCCTCAGTCGTTCAACTGCGAACCAGATCAAGGGAGTACGCAGTGACCTCGAAGACCGATCCCCGCGCCCGCAGACGCAGACGCCTGGGCGTGGCGGCAGCCGCGGCAGGACTGCTCGCGACGCTCCTCACGGCCGGACCCGCCGCCGCGAGCCCCGAGCCCGGTGACACCCCCGCCCAGCGGCAGCCCGCCACCACCTCGCAGCAGGAGGAGGCCCGCAAGGCCATCCAGGGCGGCGAGATACCCGGCGTGGACGAGATCGTCCACAGCAAGAACGTCGAGCACCTGGCCAACATCCCGAAGGACGCCCTCAAGGGCACCAACTCGGACCTGGCGTTCCAGGGCAAGTACGCCTTCGCCGGCAACTACGACGGCTTCCGGATCTTCGACATCAGCAACCCGAGGAAGCCGAAGACCGTCACCCAGGTCCTGTGTCCCGGATCGCAGAACGACATCTCCGTCTCCGGCAACCTGCTCTTCCTCTCCACGGACTCCTCGCGCAGTGACAACTCCTGCACCAGCACCACGCAGCCCGCGACGGAGAAGTCCTCCTGGGAGGGCATGAAGATCTTCGACATCAGCGACATCCGGAACCCCCGGTACGTCGCCGCCGTCGAGACCGCCTGCGGCTCGCACACCCACACCCTGGTGCCCGAGCGCCGCAACGTGTACGTGTACGTCTCCTCGTACTCGCCGCGCGCGACCTACCCGGACTGCCAGCCTCCGCACGACGGCATCTCGATCATCAAGGTGCCCCGCAAGGCCCCGCAGAAGGCCGCAGTCATCGACTTCCCGGTGCTCTTCCCCGACGGCGGCAACCCCGGCGGCGGCACCACGAACCCGCAGATCGCCGAGACCACCGGCTGCCACGACATCACCGTGCTGCCCTCGAAGGACCTGGCGGCCGGCGCCTGCATGGGCGACGGCATCCTCCTCTCCATCAAGGACCCGGAGAAGCCGAAGGTCGTCGACCGCGTCCAGGACACCGCCAACTTCGCCTTCTGGCACTCGGCGACCTTCAACGAGCGCGCCGACAAGGTCGTCTTCACCGACGAGCTCGGCGGTGGCGGCGGCGCGACCTGCAACGAGGCGACCGGCCCCAAGCGCGGAGCCAACGGCATCTACGAGATCAAGGGCCACGGCGACAAGCGCAAGCTCGTCTTCAAGAGCTACTTCAAGATCCCGCGCCACCAGGCCGACACCGAGAACTGCGTCGCCCACAACGGCTCGCTCATCCCGGTCCCCGGCCGCGACATCATGGTCCAGGCCTGGTACCAGGGCGGTGTCTCCTTCTGGGACTTCACCGACTCCTCGCAGCCCAAGGAGATCGGCTACTTCGAACGCGGGCCGATCTCCACGGAAACCATCTCCACGGGCGGCTCCTGGCCCGCGTACTACTACAACGGCCATGTCTTCTCGAACGACATCGCCAAGGGCTTCGACGTCCTGAAGATCAACGACAGGCGCACCGACCCCGCGAAGTGGGTCCGCCAGCGCGAGCTCAACGTGCAGACCCAGCCCGACTACCTCTGACACCTCTGCCTTCGACGCGACCGCTCCTGATCCGACCGCCTCTGATCAGCCGGTTGCCGTGCCGTCGGGCGGACCCCCGTCCGGCGGCACGCCGAGCTCCCAGTCAAGCCCGTACCGCTGGAACAGCTCCGCCCGCAGCCGCGCCTGCGGCATCGGCGCCCCGGGCAGCAGCAGGGCGAACACCGTGCCCATCAGCAGCGCCCGCAGCAGCGGATACTCCGTCTCCGGCTCGGTGACCCCGTACCTGACCATCGCGCCCCGCAGCACCTCGGCCAGCTGCTGCTGCTCGGAGCACTGCACGAAACCCTCGGCCTGGAGAATGCCCGCCATGTGCGTGCGCATCAGCACGGGATGGGCGAGGGCCAGTCCCAGGACGGCGTCCACCGCGCGCGCCAGGACCTCCCGCCCGTCCGCCGCGGACGGCTCCCGCTCGATCGCGGCCCGGATCGTACGGTGCATCAGCCGGTGCACCGCGGACTGCAGCAGCTGGCGCTTGCCGGGGAAGTAGTACGACACCAGGCCCCGTGCGGAACCGGCCCGGTCGGCGATGTCTCCCAGCGTCGTCGCCTCGTACCCGCGCTCGTCGACGAGTTCCACCGTCGCTTGCAGGATCCGCTCGCGGGAACGCCGCCGCAGTTCTTCGTTGACCGATGCGCTGCGCGGGGGCATGCAATAACTCCTGCGTTGACTGGCTCGGAGCCAGTATACTCAGCGGGCGTCTCGCACCCGTCTCTTCGAGGTGGTCCTGCGGGAGCGCTTTCTGCCTTGGGCGACGCGGGGGATCGCCCAAGGCAGGCAGCACGGGCGGGCCCCCGGGAGACACATCCCCTGGGTG
>NZ_JBSGZD010000232.1:0-12684 GCF_053610825.1 Streptomyces sp. NPDC054863
GTCCTCAGGGGGTCCGGCGGACACGCCCGCACCTACTGCCCTGTACCTCTTGCTCCGCACCTACGCCCCGTACTTATTGCTCCGTACCTGCTGTCCCGTCCTGTACGGACGTGACGGGCAGGCCCGCTGCACGCCACGCCTGGAATCCGCCGTCCAGGTCGGTGGCCCGGTGCAGCCCCAACTGCCGCAGGGACGCCGCCGCGAGACTCGACGCGTACCCCTCGTTGCAGATCACCACGACGCGCAGACCGTGCCCGGTGGCCTCCGCCGCCCGGTGGCTGCCCTGCGGATCGAGCCGCCACTCCAGCTCGTTGCGCTCCACCACCAGCGCACCCGGAATCAGCCCGTCCCGCTCACGCAGGGCCGCGTACCGGATGTCCACCAGCAGCGCCCCCGAGCCCGCGGCGTCGTACGCCTCCCGCGGTCCGAGCCGGTCGAGCTCTTCGCGCACCCGTTCCAACAACTCGTCGATCCCCAGCGGAATCTGACGTCCACTCACCTGACCCGGCTCGCTCACTGCCACTCCTCCGGACGCTCCACCTGCTCCAGGCGCAGCACCGCGCCCGCACGGCTGTACCGTCGCATCAGCGGCAGCGGCGGGTAGTAGGCATGCACGGAGACCGCATGTGCCTCGTGCGACTCGTTGAGGACCTGGTGCACATGGTGTTCCCCGAAGGCGCGTCCCTGCCCCGCCTCCAACTGCCGTTCCCTGTCCACCCCGTCGGCCAGTTCCAGCGTCTTCCACCCCTCGGTGGGCAGCCGGGCGGCCAGGGACTGTTCGGTCAGGCCGCCCGCCGCCGTCGCGAACGCGCCGTGCGAGCCACCGTGGTCGTGCCACCCGGTCCCGGTCCCCGGCGGCCAGCCGATCAGCCACGCCTCGCTGCCGCCCGGCCCGTCGAGACGTACCCACGTACGCCCCTCCGGATCGAGCGGCAGGGTTGCCACCAGTGCGGCGTCGGCCGCGGTGCGTCGTACGAAGTCGAGGAGCTCGGCGGGAGTGGGCGCCGTCCGAGAGGGCGCGGGGGTGAGGGCGGGAGTGCGGGCAGGGGTGCGTACGGGTGCGGGAAGAGACACGGGGAGACCGTCCTGAGAGGTTCGCGGTACGCGCGGGTGCCCGGGGCCAGGAAGCCCTGAAGCCCTCGAAGAGCCCGAAGTTCCAAAGAGCCCGAAGCCTCAGAGAGGTTGAGGTGGCAGTACGCCGCGCGCGGAGAGAAGGGGGCGAATCAACAGGACGGGCGACAGACACAGCCCGCGTAGCGGACCAGGTCCATATGGACCCTCCGCCACAGGCACACATTGGTGTCGCTCACGTTCCGGAGTACACCATGTGCGCCTGTGCCGGTCAATTGATGTCCGCGGTCCGATCGGTGTGCACGGGGGCGCCGGACGCGTCGTCGAGCGCTTCGGCGGCCTCGGGAGCTCCCCCGCGCGCCGCGTCCGCCGCCGCGTGCAGCTCCGCCGGATGCACCCCGTCGAAGGCTGCGACGAGGTGCCCGTCCGGGCGTACGAGCAGCACGGTGTGCGCCGTCGCCCCCGGGTAGCCCTCGGCGACCAGGAGCTCAGCGGGTACGGGCAGGGCGGTCACCGCCGCGGCCAGCCGGGGCATCACGCCCGCCGACATCCAGTGCCGCCGGTCCCACACCCCGGTGCCGGGCGCGACGAGGACCACCAGGAGGTGACCCTGTCCCAGCCGGTCCCGCAGGTGTACGGCAGTGCCGTCCGGCGCGGTCACCCGTACGTCCTCGACGGGCGCACCACTTGCGGTGGCGACGTCGGCCTCCGTGCCGCCGTGCGCCGGGGAAGCGAGCGGCGAGTGGGTGTAGACGGGTGGGGCGCCCAGCGCGCCGCCGCCCAGATGGCCGTCGGCGAGCAGGCTGTCGTGGTTGCGCGCGGAGCCCGGCAGGACCGTGCGCAGCCCGCCGCCGCCCCGCAGGATCGGCAGCGCCTGGTCGGCGGCGCGCAGCCGGGCGGCGACGGCGGTGCGCCGCTCCGCCTCGTAGCTGTCGAGCAGGGTCCGGGAAGCCTCGTGGTGGAAGGCGTGCGCCAGCTTCCACGCGAGGTTCTCGACGTCCCGCAGACCCTCGTCGACACCTTGGGTGCCGAGCGCGCCCAGCAGGTGCGCCGCGTCCCCGGCGAGGAACGACCGCCCCTCGCGCCAGCGTTGGGCGAGGCGGTGGTGCAGCGTGTACACGCCGGTGTCGATGAGTTCGTACGGGGGCGTCTCGCCGCACCAGCCGGCCAGGGTGTCGCGGATCCGGGACACCAGGGCGTCGGGGGTGACCAGGTCGCCGCGCGGCGCGAGCAGCCAGTCGAGCCGCCACACGCCGTCGCGCAGCGGGCGGGCCGTCACTTCGGGGCCGCCGACCTGCCAGGGCGGCTGGCGGTGCAGCACAGTGGTGCCGGGCCAGGGGAGTTCGGCGCGCAGGGCGGCGACGGCGTGCCGCTCGACGGCGGTGCGGCCGGCGAAGCGGATGCCGAGGAGCTTGCGGACCGTGGAGCGGGCGCCGTCGCAGCCGACCAGGTAACTGCCGCGCCAGTACAGGTAACCGGGCTCGCGGGTGTGCACGGTGACACCCTTGGCGTCCTGCTCGATCGTGTCCACGCGCGCGAGCGTCGCCAGCTCGATCAGGGGGTGCGCGACGGCGGCCTCGTACAGCCCCTGGGTGAGGGCGTGCTGCGGGAGGTGCAGGGGGGCCGGGAACTCACTGTCGTCACCGAGCGTTAGTTCTCGTACGACCTGCTTGCGCCGCATCGACCGCCAACCGGACCAGAGCGCCCCCTCGTCCAGGGCGGCGGTGCAGCCGAGCCGTTCGACCAGAGCGGCGGTGTCCGGTCGCAGCACCACGGTCCTGGCCGTGCGCGGTTCCTGCGTGCCGTCGCCCTCGTCGAGGACGACGGAGGGGACTTGCTGTGCGGCGAGGGACAGGGCGAGCGCGCCCCCGACCGGTCCGGCGCCGACGACGATCACCGGGTCCACGACGCGGCCCCTCCGCCCCGTACGGACAAGCGGAAAGCAGTACGAGAAGCCGCACAAGCGGCAGTGGAAACACGGTGCTCGATCACAGAACGTATGCAACCCACTGCGAGTGCTTGCGTCAAGTGACGGAGGCAGCGGCGCGGGGCCGCTGCCTCATTAATCGTCAGTTTGCTGTGCGCCGGGGCTTTTTCGGGTGCTCCGGCGCACAGCGGGCTTCGGCTACGGGAGGACGCCGCCGCCTATCGTCCCCGGGACCGGTTCGGTGTTGGTCGGCGCGATGCCCGTCTTGGCACGTCGGCCCCGCTTCTCGATCCAGGTGGCGAGTGCCGAGAGGAGCAGACACAGCACGATGTACAGCAGACCGATCACGACGATCGTCGAGACGTACGGGTACATGCCGTTGACCAGGGTGTTGCTCGCGATCAGACGGGCGGTGTTCAGCAGCTCCGGGTAAAGGATCATGAAGCCGAGCGAGGTGTCCTTCAGGGTCACCACCAGCTGACTGATGATCGTCGGGAGCATCGCGCGGACCGCCTGCGGGATCAGCACGCTGACCATGACCTGCGTCTTGCTCATGCCGAGCGCGTACGCGGCCTCGCGCTGACCGGTCGGCACCGAGTTGATGCCCGCGCGCAGCACTTCGGCCTGTACGCATCCGTTGTAGATCGACAGGCCGATGGCCAGCGCCCACAGCGGTACGTCGGAGAGGAATCCGGCCCACACCGCGTAAATCGTGATCAGCAGCGGGATCGAGCGGAAGATCTCGATGAACCCGGTGGCCAGCCAGCTGACCGGCTTGTGGTCGGAGAGCCGGGCGACGGCCAGGACCACACCGACGACCAGGGAGCCGACCGCCGCGAGCCCGAAGGCCTTGAGGGTGGCGATCAGGGCGTCGGCGATGTTCTGCCGGATGCCCGAGTAGTTGAAGATGTCCCACATCTCGGGGGCGAGGTGCCCCTTGTCCGCGAGGCGGAAGACGGCGACGGCGAGGAGCGCCAGGATGGCGGCCGAGCCGACGACCGAATAGATCCGGTTGCGGACCTTGGCCTTGGGACCGGGGGCGTCGTAGAGAACGCTGGCACTCATCGTGCGACCTCCATACGGCGCTCAAGGAGACGGAAGAGGCCGCTGATGGCGAAGGTGACGATCAGATAGCCGAGGGCGACGAAGATGAAGATCGGCAGGATCGCGTAGCCGTCCTCGCTCAACGTCTTCTGCACTCCGAAGAGTTCGACGACGGCGAACGCGCCCGCGATCGCCGTGTTCTTGGTGAGCGCGATGAAGATGCTGCTCAGGGGCGGCAGTACGGTCCGGGTGGCCTGCGGCAGGACGATCATCCGCAGGGTCTGGCCGAAGGTCATGCCGAGCGAACGTGCTGCTTCGGCCTGGCCGACCGGCACGGTGCTGATGCCGGAGCGGACCGCTTCGCAGACGAACGAGGACGTGTAGAAGCCGAGCGCGACGGCGCCGAGCAGGAAGGGACTCATTCCGGGGAAGAAGATCTCCGGCACGACGAACGTGGTGACCAGGAACAACAGGGTCAGCGGGGTGTTGCGCAGGATCGTGACCCAGGCGGTTCCGAAGAACCTCAGGGGCGGCACGGGCGAGACCCGGAAGCCCGCGATGAGCAGCCCCAGGACCACGGCGATCACGCTGCTGACCGCGGTGATGAAGACGGTGCCTATGAAACCTTCCCAGAACAAAGGCAGATGGTCGGTCAGTACGTTCATGAGGTCTCCGCGTCGGCGGGCAGCGGCTGAAGGGCAGGGGGAGCAGCGCCCCGTACGGCCTCAACAGGCGTACGGGGCGCGTCGGTCGACCGGAATCGGCAGCGGTCGACCGGCCGGGATCAGTACTTCTCGACGGCCGGCGGCTCGGCGTACGTCGAGCCCGACAGGCCCAGCGTCGCGTCGTAGATCTTCTTGTAGGTGCCGTCCTTGACGTGGCTCGTCAGCGACTCGTTGATCTTGTCGCGCAGCACCTTGTCCTCCTTGTTCAGACCGATGCCGTACAGCTCGGTGGTGAACGGGTTGCCGGCGACCTTGAGCTTGGTCGGGTTCTGCGCGGCGTAACCCTTGAGGATCGCGTCGTCGGTGGTGACCGCGTCGACCTGCTTGGTCAGGAGCTGCTGCACGCAGTCCGAGTACTTGCCCAGCTCGACGACCGAAGCGCCGTACTCCGGCTTCTTGATCTCCTGGAGCGGGGTCGAGCCCTTGATGGAGCAGACCTTCTTGCCCTTGACGGTGGTCTTGTCCTTGATCGCCTTCTCGTCCTGGCGGATCAGGAGGTCCGCGCCGGCCTTGTAGTACGGGCCCGCGAAGCCGACCTGCTTCTTGCGCTTGTCGTTGATCGAGTACGTACCGACGTAGTAGTCGACCTGGCCCTGCGCGATGGTCGTCTCGCGGAGGTCGGAGTTGACCGTCTTCCACTCGATCTGGTCCGGCGTGAAGCCCAGGTCGGCGGCGATCATCGTGGCGATCTCGATGTCGAAGCCGGAGCGGGCCTTGGTCGACTGGTCCTCGAAACCGAGGTACGGCTGGTCGGCCTTGGCGCCGAGGACCAGCTTGCCGCGCGCCTTGGCAGCCTTGAAGGTGGGGGAGCCGTCGAGCTTCACGTCCTTGGCGACCGCGTACTTCGGGGCCTTGGGGGCGTCGGCGCCGCCGGGGGCCTTGGCGCCGTCACCGGCCGAGCCCTCCTTGCCGCCACAGGCGGTCGCGGTCAGGGCGAGGGCGGCGGCCATGGCTGCCACTGCGGCTGTTTTGCGGAGCTTCATGGTGAACATCCCTTACGTCGGTGTGTCGTTGGCCGGGATTCTCCGGCGGACGGGGAATCGGCACAACGGCCGACGGTCCGTCAGTGGTGAAGGATCTTCGACAGGAAGTCCTTGGCCCGGTCGCTACGAGGGTTGCTGAAGAACTGGTCCGGCGTGGCCTCTTCGACGATCTTTCCGTCCGCCATGAAGACGACCCGGTTCGCCGCCGAGCGCGCGAAGCCCATCTCGTGGGTGACGACCACCATGGTCATGCCGTCGCGGGCCAGCTGCTGCATGACCTCCAGGACCTCGTTGATCATCTCCGGGTCGAGCGCCGACGTGGGCTCGTCGAAGAGCATGACCTTCGGCTCCATGGCCAACGCCCTCGCGATGGCGACGCGTTGCTGCTGACCGCCGGACAGCTGCGCGGGGTACTTGTCCGCCTGCGCACCGACACCCACCCGGTCCAGCAGGGTGCGCGCCTTCTCCTCCGCGGTCTTCTTGTCCGTCCCACGGACCTTGATCTGGCCCAGCGTGACGTTCTCCAGGATCGTCTTGTGGGCGAAGAGGTTGAACGACTGGAACACCATGCCGACGTCGGAGCGCAGCCGCGCCAGCTCCTTGCCCTCCTGGGGCAGGGGCTTCCCGTCGATGCGAATGGCGCCCGAGTCGATCGTCTCCAGGCGGTTGATCGTGCGGCACAGCGTGGACTTCCCGGACCCGGAGGGTCCGATGACGACGACGACCTCGCCACGGGCGATGGTCAGGTCGATGTCCTGGAGCACATGCAGCGCGCCGAAGTGCTTGTTGACGTTGCTCAGTACGACCAGATCGCCTGACGCCGGTACTGCGTCCTGGGCGCCCTTGGTCACTGAAACTCCGCTCATCGGCTTTTGCTCCGTCCTCCTCGGTTGGGAGGACCCTAGTCACCCAGTGCGACCAGCGTCATTACATCTGAGCGGAAATTGAGCATAACGATCCGGCCTCAACCGGACACTCTGCGTGAACGGGGCACCGGGTGGGGATACCGGCTCCATAACGGAACAAGCCCGTGATGAGAAGGGCCTTGACGCAGCGTGTCCGGATCGGCGTGGATGCCCTGAGGCCAACAACGCGAAAGCTGCGCAGGGAAGGGGGAGGACCATGAGACTGCTGCTCGTCGAGGACGACAACCACGTCGCCGCCGCCCTGTCCGCCGTCCTCTCCCGGCACGGCTTCCAGGTCGTCCACGCCCGCAACGGCGAAGAGGCGCTCCAGGCGTTCCTTCCCGACGACCGCACCCCCCGCGAGCAGGAGCCCTTCGGAGTCGTCCTGCTCGACCTCGGCCTGCCCGACCAGGACGGGTACGAGGTCTGCAGCAAGATCCGCAAGCGCACCAGCACGCCGGTGATCATGGTGACCGCGCGCGCCGACGTCCGCTCCCGCATCCACGGACTGAACCTCGGCGCCGACGACTACGTCACCAAGCCGTACGACACCGGCGAACTCCTGGCCCGTATCCACGCGGTGAGCAGGCGCACGGTCACCGGGGACGCACCTGCCGCCTCCGGTGACGCAGCGGTACGTCTCGGTCCCGTGCGCATCGAACTCCCCACCCGCAGGGTCAGTGTCGACGGGACGGCCGTCCAGCTGACCCGCAAGGAGTTCGACCTGCTCGCGCTCCTCGCCCAGCGCCCGGGCGTCGTCTTCCGCCGGGAGCAGATCATCAGCGAGGTGTGGCGCACGAGCTGGGAGGGCACGGGGCGCACGCTGGAGGTCCATGTGGCGTCCCTGCGCTCCAAACTGCGGATGCCGGCCCTGATCGAGACGGTGCGAGGCGTCGGCTACCGGCTGGTCGCCCCGGAGTCGCCCGGAGGCGCTCCCGCACCTGATGCTCCCGGCGCACCTGGTGCAACCGGCGCACGTGCTCTTCCTGCCGCCCCGGGTGCTCCCGGTGTCCCTCCCGCTGCCGGTGCCCCGGGCGCCCCTGCTGCTCCTGGTGCCCCGGGCGGCGCAGGCGACCCCGACGTACCCCGGGCCACGTAACACCCCGTGCGCACCCGCCTCCTCCCGCTCCTCCTCATCCTGCTCACGGGCATGCTGATCGCCTTCGGCTTCCCGCTCGCCGTACGGGTGGCCGCGGCGCAGCAGCAGCAGGTGGTGATCGACCGGATCGACGACACCGCGCGCTTCGCCGCCCTCGCCCAGTTCGTCACCGAGCGCTCCGCAGCCAAGGACGAACGCCAGGGCACCCTGGAGACCGAACTCGGCCGCTACCAGGAGGTGTACGGCATCCGGGTCGGCGTCTTCTACCGCGACGGCGACGTCATGGCCGCAGCCCCGGCCGACTGGACCGTGCAAGCTGCCGGAGACCTCGGGAAGGACGCCTTCCAGGAGGCCCTCGCAGGGCGGCGCAGCCACGACCCGCCCCAGGCCTGGCCCTGGCAGGAGCACACCCTGGTGGTGGCCTCGCCGGTCGTACGGGACGGCGACGTGGTCGCGGTGGTGGTCACCGACTCGCCCACCGGGCAGCTGCGTTCACGCATCCTGCACGACTGGCTGCTGATCGCGGCGGGCGAGTTCGCGGCCCTGTTCGTGGCGATCGGCGCGGCCTTCCGGCTCACCGGGTGGGTCCTGCGGCCGGTACGCGTCCTGGACGCCGCCACGCACGACATAGCGACCGGCCGGATGAACTCACGGGTCGCCCCCGCCGGCGGCCCGCCGGAACTCCGCCGCCTCGCCCGCTCGTTCAACGAGATGGCGGACAATGTCGAGGACGTACTGGAGCAGCAGCGCGCCTTCGTCGCCGATGCCTCGCACCAGCTGCGCAACCCGCTCTCCGCCCTCCTCCTGCGCATCGAACTGCTCGCCCTCGAACTCCCCGAAGGCAACGAGGAGATCGCCTCGGTACGCACCGAGGGCAAGCGCCTGGCCCGGGTCCTCGACGACCTCCTCGACCTGGCGCAGGCCGAACACGCCCCGGCGGACCTCCGCCTGATCGACCTCGGCGAGATGGCCACGGAACGGGTGGCGGCCTGGGCCCCGCTCGCCGACGACAAGGGCGTACGCCTGCTGCGCAGCGGACCGGCGGCCGTCACCGCGTGGGCCGACCCGGTGGCGCTCTCCAGCGCACTCGACGCGGTGGTCGACAACGCCCTGAAGTTCACGCCCGCCGGCGAGCAGGTGACGGTCACGGTCGAGTCCCGGAGGGACACCTGCACGGTCGTCGTCGCCCCCGGCGGGCCCGGCCTGACCGAGGACGAACTGGCCCGCGTCGGCGACCGGTTCTGGCGCAGCAACCGCCACCAGAACGTCAAGGGATCCGGCCTCGGCCTGTCCATCTCCCGCGCCCTGCTCCTCGCGGGCCGCGGCACGATCGGCTACGGGGCGAACGAACCCCACGGGCTGCGCGTGACGGTCACCGTCCCGCGCAGCGAGCCGTAGCCGTTCGCCGGGCCGGCTTGCAGGGTCACGGCTTCGCCGACCGGTAGTAGCGCGCGGCGCCCTCGTGCAGCGGCAGCGGGTCGGTGAAGATCGCGGTGCGCAGGTCCACCAGTTGCGCGGCGTGCACCTGCCGCCCGATCCGGTCCCGGCTGGCGATCACGGTCCTGGTGAACCGGTCCGTCAGCTCCCGGTCCGTACGGTCCGTGGTCACCAGCAGATTTGCCACTGCCACCGTCGGCACGGCCGCCTGGTTGCGTACCTTCGCGTAGGCGTCGGCGGGCATCACGGCCGACCGGTAGTAGCGCGTGATGTCGCCGGGCTTCTGCAACGCCTCCACCAGTTCGGGACCGAGCGGGATCAGCCGTACCTCCATCCGCTGCGACAGGTCGCGGACCGCACTGGTGGGCAGCCCGCCCGACCAGAAGAAGGCGTCGATGTCCCCGGCCTCCAGCTGCCCCGGCATCGTGTCGATCCCTATCGACACCGGCTTCACGTCCCGCGCGGCGTCAAGACCGGCCGCCGCCAGCAGCCGGTTCGACACCAGTCGCACCCCGGACCCCTCCTGCCCCACGGCGACCCGCTTGTCCCGCAGATCGGCGACGGTACGGATCTTCGAGCCGTCCGGCACCACCAGCTGCACGTAGTCGTCGTAGAGCCGCGCGCAGCCGCGCAGCCGGTCCGCGCCGGTCCGACGGTTCCGCTGGTACGTCGCGACGGCGTCGGCGGTCGCGATCGTGAAGTCCGCCTTGCCGGTGGCGACCCGTTCCAGGTTCTGCTGCGATCCCTCGCTGGTGACCAGGGCGACGCCGACCTCCGGCATGTCCCGGCGCAGCGCCTCTTCGAGCAGCACTCCGTACCGCTGGTACACACCGGTCCGCACGCCCGTGCTGAACGTGATCTGCCCCTTCGGGGACGGCGCACCGGACGGCAGCAGCCACCACAGCAGCAGCCCGCACACCGCCAGCGCGGCGGCCACCCCCTGGAGGGCACGGCGGCGTCCGATTCGGGCGAGGAGGGTGGGCATGCCCGCGATCCTGCCAGCTCACCGGCCCCGCCGACCAGAGGAATCCGGGAGCGGACACCGCGCGACGCCCCGGACACCGCGGGCCCCGTACCCTGGTGGGCGAGATGAGCGAGAAGACATACGAGGTGCGCACTTACGGGTGCCAGATGAACGTCCACGACTCCGAGCGCCTGTCGGGCCTCCTGGAGGGCGCGGGATACGTCCGCGCGCCCGAAGGATGTGACGGTGACGCCGACGTCGTCGTCTTCAACACCTGCGCGGTCCGTGAGAACGCCGACAACAAGCTGTACGGCAATCTCGGGCGGCTCGCGCCGATGAAGACGAAGCGGCCCGGCATGCAGATCGCCGTCGGCGGCTGTCTGGCGCAGAAGGACCGCGACACCATCACGAAGCGGGCTCCCTGGGTCGATGTGGTCTTCGGCACGCACAACATCGGCAAGCTGCCGGTGCTGCTGGAGCGCGCCCGCATCCAGGAAGAGGCGCAGGTCGAGATCGCCGAGTCGCTGGAGGCGTTCCCTTCGACGCTGCCCACGCGCCGCGAGAGCGCCTACGCGGCCTGGGTCTCCATCTCCGTGGGCTGCAACAACACCTGCACCTTCTGCATCGTGCCCGCGCTCCGCGGCAAGGAGAAGGACCGCAGGACCGGCGACATCCTCGCCGAGATCGAGGCACTGGTCGACGAGGGCGTCTCCGAGATCACCCTGCTCGGGCAGAACGTCAACGCGTACGGCTCCGACATCGGCGACCGCGAGGCCTTCAGCAAGCTGCTGCGCGCCTGCGGGAGGATCGACGGCCTGGAGCGGGTCCGGTTCACCTCGCCGCACCCGCGCGACTTCACCGACGACGTGATCGCCGCGATGGCCGAGACGCCGAACGTGATGCCGCAGCTGCACATGCCCCTGCAGTCCGGCTCGGACACGGTCCTCAAGGCGATGCGCCGCTCCTACCGTCAGGAGCGCTTCCTCGGGATCATCGAGAAGGTGCGCGCCGCGATGCCGGACGCCGCCATTTCCACCGACATCATCGTGGGCTTCCCCGGCGAGACCGAGGAGGACTTCGAGCAGACGATGCACACGGTCCGCGAGGCCCGCTTCGCCAACGCCTTCACCTTCCAGTACTCCATCCGCCCCGGTACCCCCGCGGCCACCATGGAGAACCAGATCCCCAAGGAGGTCGTCCAGGAGCGCTACATGCGGCTGGTCGCCCTCCAGGAGGAGATCTCCTGGGAGGAGAACAAGAAGCAGGTCGGCCGCACCCTGGACGTCATGGTCGCCGAGGGCGAGGGCCGCAAGGACGGCGCCACGCTCCGACTGTCCGGCCGCGCCCCCGACAACCGGCTCGTCCACTTCACCAAGCCCGAGCAGGACGTACGCCCCGGCGACATGGTGACGGTCGAGATCACCTACGCCGCGCCGCACCACCTGCTCGCCGAGGGCGAGACGCAGGCCGTGCACCGCACCCGGGCCGGCGACGCCTGGGAGAAGCGCAACGCCGAACCGCAGCAGGGCCCCGGCGTCATGCTGGGCCTGCCGAAGATCGGTGTACCGGAACCGCTGCCGGCAGCCACAGGCGGCTGCAGCGTCGGCTGACCCCTCCCGCGTAGGCTGCCGGACATGCTCGTAGCCGCCGCCGTATGCCCCTGTCCGCCGCTGCTCGTCCCCGAGGTCGCCGCAGGAGCCGCGGCCGAACTCGACGCCGTACGGGACGCCTGCGCCGACGCGCTGGGCGTGCTCGCCGCGTCCCGGCCCGACCTGCTGGTCGTGATCGGCCCCGCCGGGGAGGGCGGCGGGGGCGCACACCCCCAGGGCGCCAGGGGGAGCTTCGCGGGGTTCGGCGTGGACCTGGAAGTGCGGCTCGGAGCCGACCCCGGGTCGGGCCTGGGAGCAGAGGCAGGCCGCGGCACTGGTCCCGGAGCCGGTTCAGGTGCCGAAGGCCCCGCTCCGGAGCGGGGCCTTCCCGTCTCGCTGTCCGTCGCCGCCTGGCTCCTCGGCCGTACGAACTGGGCGGACGCCCCCGTCGAAGGGCTCGGTGTCGGACAGTCCCTGTCCACGGCCCGATGCGCGGAAGCGGGCCGGGAGATCGCCAAGAGGGCGGACCGGGTGGCCCTCCTGGTGATGGGCGACGGCAGCGCCTGCCGCACCCTCAAGGCACCCGGCTACCTCGACGAGCGCGCCGGGAGCTTCGACGACGCCGCGGCCCGGGCGCTGGGCACCGCCGACACCGCAGCCCTGCTCGCACTGGACGAGGACCTGGCGTCGGCGCTGAAGGCCGCGGGCCGCGCCCCCTGGCAGGTGCTCGCGGGTGCCGGGGAGGGGACCGGCCTGGGCGGGCAACTGCTGTACGAGGGCGCTCCGTACGGCGTGGGGTACTTCGTCGCCGCTTGGTCCTGAAGGCCCGGGAGAAGGGCCTCGTCGGCCCTGCAGCGGGCCCACCGACCCTGGACAGGGGCCGGAATTGCTGCCTTGTTGAATTTCCAAGGTGCGCTGGTGATACGGGAACGGCCGCGGT
>NZ_JBSGZD010000233.1:0-12535 GCF_053610825.1 Streptomyces sp. NPDC054863
GCCGCCGGACCGACGCCGGCCGCGGTCTCCTCCGTACCGCAGCCGGGTCCGGTGCCCCAGGCGCCCGCGACTCCTCCTCCGGCGACCGCGATCCCGGCCCAGCGGCGGGGTTCCGCACCGGTGCGGCTGTGGCGTCGGCTGGCGACCTGGTGGCGCGGCTACTAGCCCGGGAGGCCGCGGCGGGGCCGGCGTGTCGGACCGTCCCCGCGGTGGGCTCGTACGGCGTTTCGCAGGGTGGCGCCGCGCGGTGGACTCACGCCGCGCTCCGCAGGGTGGCGCCGCCGGAGTCCAGTTGGTCCCACCACCAGGAGATCGTCGGCAGCGGCAGCGGCTCCCCGCTGTCGTCGGCCGGCCGGTGCTTCCACCAGCTCACCGGCTTCGCGACGACACCGGCGGGCAGCGGGACCGTGTAGCGCGGGCAGCGCGCCGCCCAGTCGAGGTGGCCGCGCACGAACTGCCCCAGGTCGTGGACGTAGCGCCGCACTTCGGCACCTCCCTCGCACAGCACCTGGTCGCGCAGCCGCAGGAACAGCACCATCACGCGGTCGCGCATCTCGACCGCCTGCTCCAGGGCCTGCGCGGGGCCGCAGCCCAGTTCGTGGCAGAGGACGTCGACGAGGTTGAGGTCGTCGTCGGCGCGCAGCAGTTCCTTGTTGCGCGAGTACAGGTCGTTGTCCCAGCTGACGAGGGTCCAGGTGATCTCGGTCAGGGCTCGCACCCGGGGGTCCTCCATGTCCTCGTCGGGCACCGAGTATCCGGCGACGATCTCCATCATCGCGGTGGAGGGCGCCATGCCGATGGCCCGCATCCACAGGGTGACGTAGTCGTCCAGGGAGGGCTGTCCGGGGCTGCGGCGGCACTCCGCCTCCCAGACGAGACCCGAGGTGTAGACACGCATGGCGTCGACCCAACGGCGCAACTGGCGCGGCGTGGCGTACGTCTCCAGTTCGATCCGGAGCTCGCGCAGGGCCGCGGCGTGCCGCGACTCGCCCGTCGCCCGGATGCCGGGCGCTTCGACGGCACGCATTATTCGGGCGGTCTCCCGGGCCAACTGGCCCGCGGTGGGCCGGGCCTCGTCGCAGACGCCGTCGTCGAGCGAGAACAGCACGGCGTGGAACTTCGCCATCAGGGCGAGCGGGGCGAGCCTGCCGTAGGGCATGGTCGCGGCGGTGAGTCCGCCGAAGTCACAAAGGGCGAGACGCCGTCGCTGCTCTTCTTCGGCGTCGAGGTGTTGTCGGAACATCCAGTCGACGGTCAGCTCGTTCAGCACCCCGGCCGCCGGATGCGCGGCGGCCGGCACCGGGCAGTAGAAGGGAACGTGGGGCAACTGCTGAACCAGCCGGTGATCCGAGGCAACTGTCATGGGAAATCCCCCTGGAGTCCAGGTTTCAACGTGCAGTGCGGTGTTCTGCTCTGTGCTGGGGCCTATATGCCCATGTCCGATCGTCAATAACGATGCAACTGCTCACGAGCTGACTCAAGTTGAGCGCCGGTTCTCCTGACCCGGCGCCGGAGCGGATTTCGGTCCTTCGCCGTGCTGTCAGTGGTACGTGAGGGGCCAACGGGGCTGCCGGGGTGGCTTTTTACCTGTCCACCCCTTGCCCTCGCGGCGGAGTGGTGGATGAACCCGTCCGGTCACGCCGTCCCGGCGGGTCCTGCCCGGCGTGCGGCGCCGCATAGTGTGCGCGCCCCCGAGAGACGTTCGGGGCATATCTGTTCTGGCCGGATTCAGCCTTGCTGCGGACCTGGTGTTCGAAATGTCCTGCCCCTTACCACTGCGACCTGCGCCGTTCGTCTGCCTCACCGTGCGCCGTGAGCGCCTGCCGCGACCCTTCTCTGCTTCCACGGCCGCGTTCGAATGGTTTCGGATCCGGTGGAAAGTGTCCGCGGGGGCGCCCGCGGCGGAGGGCCCCGGTCCGGCCGCGGACGGGTGTCAACAAAGACACCCGTCCGTACGGCGTGTCACAAGCGGTACCGGGCGGAATCAGTCGGCCGCGAACCACGCCTCCGCCACGGAGTCCCATGTCTGCTCGGCGGGTGCGGGCAGCTCGCGGAAGTACCAGGTGAAGTTCGAGTAGACGTGCAGCAGGGCGTAGGCGAGGAGTTGGCGCGGGTCGAAGGTGCGGCCGTACGACTTCTGGAAGCGAGCCATCAGACCCGGCTCGCCACGGGTGACGAAGAGTCCGACGGCGACCAGGTCGTACGCCGGGTCGCCGATCATGGCGGGCTCGAAGTCGAAGAGTCCGGTGAGGCGCCAGGATTGCGGGTCGACGAGGAGGTGCTGGCGCATGAACTCGGTGTGCAGCAGGACGCGCTGCGGTCCTGCGGGCAGCTCCGCCGCGTCGAGGAACGCGGGAATCTGCGCGACCCACTCCTCGGGGAGGCCGCGGCTGCGCTGACGCGCGACGGCGCCCGCCCGCTGCCGGGCCAGGAAGTCGTGCCAGTCGCCGGGGCCGAGGTGCGCGGCGAGCGGTGCGGGGTCGAGCGCGTGCAGGGCCGCGAGCGCTTCGCCCGCCTGCTCCACCAGACGCATCCGGTCGGCGACGGGGATCCGCGGCCAGGCGACCGACAGGTCCTCGCCGGGGAGCTGGGACATCAGGACGTACCGCCAGCCGTGGGCGTACGTACCGGTGCCGTGCACCTCGGGGGTGCGGAGCGGGAGCAGGCCCGCGAGGTGGCCGAGGACGTGGCCCTCCCGGATGCCGTCCTCCGCGTCGACGCCGGGATACAGCTTGAGCACGTGGTCGGCGCCGACGGCGTAGACGGGTTGCGATCCGCCGGAGTAGCGGGTCAGGGGCGCTCCGGCGAGTCCCAGGCGGGAGCAGAGGTCCAGCGCTCCGGGCAGCACGAGCGCCTCGTCGGGGACGACGGCGTCCCACTCTTCGTCGGTGTTCACCTCGGGAAGCATGGCGCGGACGCTAGGCCGATGATCAGCCCGGCCGCAACCGATTTCCCGGCGGGCTGCGCTACGCTGCCGGACAGCCATGCCGCTTTTGTCATTGTTTGCGTATATACGTGCTGCTTCGGATCGACTCCTGGAGGTCCCCTTGCTGTCCAGCCGCCGCCGTCTCGCACTCGCCGCACTGCTGGTGGCCTCGCTCGCCGCCGGCCCCTTCCCCGCGACCGCGGACGCCCCCGCCTCGTACACCATCGAGCACGACGGCACCCTGTCCCCGGAGGCCGAGGCCGCGCCGGGGACGAACCTGCTGGTCGTCGGCATCGACCGGCGCCGCGGAATGACGCGGGAGCGGATCCAGCAGCTGCACGTCGGCGGCCAGGAGTGCGACTGCACGGACGTGATGATGCTGGTGCATCTCGCCGAGGACGGTGAGCGGATGAGCGTGGTGTCCATCCCCCGTGACTCCTATGTGCCGTTCGCGCCGCACGACCATCCGCAGCACCCCGGGAAGATCAACGCGGCGTTCCGGCACGGCGGCCCCGACCTCGCGGTGCGGACCGTGGAGCAGGTGACGGGCCTGCGGATCGACCACTATCTGGAGACCGACTTCTCGGGCTTCGCCGAGGCCGTCGACGGGCTCGGCGGCGCGCAGGTCTGCACCGACCGGCCCCTGGCGGACCTCAACTCCGGTCTGCGCCTGGAGCCCGGCACCCATGTGCTCGACGGCCCGCAGGCACTGCGCTACGCACGGGCCCGCAAGGTCGCCCCGCCCGGTGACCTGGGGCGGGTGCGCCGCCAGCAGCGGCTGCTGCTCGGCATGCTGACGCGGCTGTCCGACGCGGACGCCTTCCGCAATCCGGTGCGGCTCGCCGAGACGGCCCACACCCTGCTCCCGCACCTGCGCACGGACACCGGCACCGACCTCGCCACGCTGTTCTCGCTGGGCTGGTCGATGCGCGGACTGCGCCCGGAACAGCTGGAGTTCGCGACCGTACCGATGTCGGCCTTCGACCACCGGGCACCGGACTGGGGCTCGTCCCTGCTCTGGGACAAGGCGCGGGCCGGCAGGCTGTTCACCGCGATGCGCGAGGACCGGGCCTTCGCCGCGGAGATCACCTTGCAGGCCGTGCCGGTGGAGATGACCCCGAGCAGCGTGCCGGTAGGGGTGGACGATCCGGACGTGGCCGAGGCGCTGCGGCGCAACGGCTTCGACGTGACGAAGGAACAGCCGCCGGCCGTCAGGGCGGACGGCCCGACCGTGATCACGTACGACCCGCACTGGGAGCGCTACGCCTCGACGCTGGCCGCCGCACTGCCCGGCGCGCGACTGCGGCCGGTCACCGGTCACGGGCATGTCTTCCGGGTGACGGTGGGCTCCGAGGGCCGCGACGTGACCCAGGTGACGCACGACCGGAGCATGGTGGAGGGGGCGCCCATGACCGGCGAGCAGTTGCGCTGCCGGTAGGGACCCGGGGGCGGGGGTCCGGTCCAACCGTCCTTGTCGTCGCGGGAGTCGGCGGGTAGGAATGGGGGCCATGACTACTCTCGGTGCGGTGTTCCGTCCTCAGCTGGCCCCTGAACGGCTTCGTCCTCTGGTACGTACGGCACAGGCGGCGGGACTTGAGGAGCTGTGGCTCTGGGAGGACTGCTTCCTGGAGAGCGGTGTCGCCGCGGCGTCGGCCGCGCTGGCGTGGACGGAGCGGCTGCACGTGGGGGTGGGCCTGCTGCCGGTGCCGCTGCGGAACGTGGCCCTCGCCTCGATGGAGGCCGCCACGCTGTACCGGCTGTTCCCCGGCCGGGTGTCCCTGGCCTTCGGGCACGGGGTGCAGGACTGGATGGGCCAGGTCGGCGCCAGGCCCGAGTCGCCCTTGACGCTGCTGGGTGAGTACCTGACGGCGATGCGGGCGCTGTTGCGGGGCGAGCGGGTGACGAGCGCGGGCAGGTACGTGACGCTGGACGGTGTGGCTCTGGACTGGCCGCCGGCCGAGGCGCCGCCGGTGTTCGCAGGGGGTGTCGGGCCGCGCACGCTGCGGCTGACGGGCGAGGCCGCGGACGGCACGGTGCTCGACGCTTCGGTGTCGGCCGACGGGGTGCGCCGGGCGCGCCGGCTGATCGAGGAGGGCCGGGCGGCGGCGGGCCGGACGCAGGAGGGCCACCACAAGGTGGTGGTGTACCTCCTCGCGGCGACCGGCCCGGGCGCGGCGGACCGGCTGCACGGCGAACTGGTGCGGGACGGGCGGGAGTCGGTCCCCGGACTCGGGACGGCCGGGGACGCGGAGACTGTCGCGAAGGCGGTGCGGGAGCTGGTGGACGCGGGCGCGGACACGGTGGTGCTGCAGCCGACCGCGGACGAGCCGGACCCGGAGGGGTTCGTGCGGTTCGTGGCGGAGGACGTGCGGGGGCTGGTGCCCTAGCTCGTGGGTGCGTACTGCGCGTGGAGGGCGCGGACCGCCGCGCCGCACTCCGCTCCCCGGCAGTGGCCCGACTCCACCCGGGTACGGCGGCGCAGGCCGCCCGGCGAGCGGGCCGGGACGGTGGCGGTGAGGGCGTCCCGGATCTCGCCCCGGGTGACCTGTTCGCAGGCGCAGACGATGTCTCCGTAGGCGGGGTCGCGGGCGATGAGGTCGGCGCGCTGGTGGGGGCGGGGGAAGGACTCGCCGATGTTCGGCATCGTGACCGGCTCCAAGTCGTTGGGATTGTCGGCCAGTTGGATGCCCGTTTCCTGAAGGAGTCCGAGGACGTACGACGCGATGCCCATCGAGGCGCTGAGGCCTGTGGAGCGGATGCCGCCGACCGTGACGCAGTGCAGTTCCGGATGGGCACGGATGCGGTAGTCGTCGTACTCGGTGGCCGCGCGCAGGCCCGCGTACGAGGTGATCACCTGCTCGTCGAGCAGGTCCGGCATGATGCGGCGGCCGTGGCCGAGGAGGTGTGCGACGCCTTCGGGGGTGGTGTGGGGGGCCGTCTTGGCCTCGGGGCCGGTCAGGTCTTCGGCGGTGGGGCCGAGGAGGACGTTGCCGAAGACGGTGGGCGTGACGAGGACGCCCTTGCCGAGGGCGGTGGGAACGGGCAGCAGGATGTGCCGGACGAGGGCGCGGGACGGTTTCGCGAAGACCAGGAGCTGGCCGCGGCGCGGGGTGACGGTGAAGTCGGTGATGCCCAGGAGGCGGTCGATGTCGTCGGCGTGGAGTCCGGCGGCGTTGACGAGGTGGCGGGTACGGAGGGGGCCTTGGGTGGTGTGGAGGAGGTGGCCTCCGGGGGCGGGGGTGATGTCGTGCACGCGGGTGTTCAGGCGCAGGTCGACTCCGGCGCGGACGGCCTGGGTGGCGTAGGCGAGGGTGGTCGTCCACGGGCAGATGATGCTCTCGTCCGGCACTTCGAGCGCCCCGAGGGCGCCGGGGCCGAGGTGCGGCTCGCGGGCGTAGAGCTCGGTGCGGGTGAGCGGGCGGGTGGCGTGGTAGCCGTTGCGGACGGCTTTGGCGGCGAGGACGGGGAGTGCGGCCAGCTCCTCTTCGGTCCAGGCGACGAGGAGGGCGCCGACCCGTTCGACGGGGATGCCGGACCGGGCGGCGTAGGCGAGGAGTTGGCGCTGACCGTCGCGGACGAGGCGGGATTCGAGGGTGCCGGGGGTGGCGTCGAAGCCGGTGTGGAGGATGGCGGTGTTGGCTTTGGAGGTGCCGTTTCCGACGTCGTCGGAGGCGTCCAGGAGGGCGATCCTGAGGTGGGGGTGGCGGGATGCCTCGCGGGCGATGGCGGTGCCGATGACGCCTGAGCCGATGATGGTGAGGTCGTAGGGGGTGGGGGTGGGGGGTGGCATGGGGCTCCTTGGGAGTGGATCGGGTGGGTGGCGCGGTCGGGGTACGTGCGGGTGTGTTTGCGCCTGCGGCGGGCGATGCCCCTCCCCGCCCCTTCCCTGAACCGCCGGCCGCGGGGCTGGGGGCTTCACGGCCGGCGCCGGTGGGGGCTGGGGTCCCGGGCTCCGCCCGGTGCACGGCTGCGCCGCGCGTCCTCAAACGCCGGACGGGCTGAGATACCTAGGGGCGCGGGGCAGTGTCGATTTGCGGCTCCGCCGCGTGGGCGCGACCAGCCACGACGCACCCGCTCGCAAAAACCGGCCCGGGGCCTGGGCAGCACGCCTGGCGCCGGTGGGGGCGGGTGTCCCGCTCAGGGCTCACCCACCGCCTCCCGAAACGCCCCCCTCCGGTCCGCCGCCTCCGCCGCCGATATCGCCGGTTCGTAGACCGCCGACGGCTTCCCCCGGAGGGGCAGCGCCTCCCGGAGGCACAGGCGCGGGTTCAAACCGAGCCGGGCCGCCGACGCCACGCCCAGTGCTGTGGCGTCCGCCAACTCGGCCACGACGACAGGGATTTGGAGCAGGTCGGCCTGGGTCTGCATCAGGAGTGCCGACCTCGTCAGCCCGCCGTCCACCCGCAGCTCCGGCAGGGGCGTGCCCAGGTCGCGACCCGCCGCGTCCGCCAGTTCCGCGACCTGGGCCGCGATCCCCTCGCACAGTGCGCGCACCAGGTGCCCGGCCGTCGTGTCCAGGCCCAGGCCGGTGAGTGAGCCCCGCGCATCGGGTCGCCACCACGGCGCGGCCAGTCCCGCGAGGGCCGGGACGAAGGTCACCCCCCCGGCGTCGGGGACGCCCGCACCCACCCGGTCCAGGTCCTGGGCCCCGGCGATGACGCCCAGGTCGGTGAGCCAGCGCACCACCGAGGCGGCCGTGTAGACCTGTCCGTCGAGGCAGTAGGACGTCTCTCCGCGCAGCCGCCAGGCCACGCAGCCGACCAGTCCTGAAGTCGGGCGCACCGGCCGCGCACCGGCCTGTGCGAGCAGGAACGCCCCTGTTCCGTAGGTGCACTTGGCGGATCCGGGCGCCAGTGCCCGTTGGGCGAGGAGGGCCGCCTGCTGGTCCACCAGCAGTCCGGTCAGGGGGAGTTCGCCGCCGAAGGCCGTCGTCGTGCCGATCTGACTGTCGCAGGCGACGACCTCCGGGAGGCGTTCCTCGGCGAGCCCGAAGATGTCCAGCGCGGCCGGTGACCACTTCGCCCGGTCGAGGTCGAGGAGCTGGGTGCGTCCCGCGGTCGACGCGTCGGTGACGAAGGCGCCGGTGAGGCGGTGGACGAGCCAGGCGTCACTGGTGGTGACCACACCGGCCCGGGTGAGCCTGCGGCGTATCCACGCCATCTTGGGCGCCGCGAAGTAGGGATCGAGGGGCAGTCCGGTGAGTGACCTCAACTCGTCTGCGGAGGTGGCTAGTTCTTCGCAGAGGTCGGCCGCTCTGCGGTCCTGCCAGACGATCGCCACGGTGAGGGGTTCGCCCGTCGTAGGGTCCCAGGCGAGCACCGTCTCGCCCTGATTGGCGAGACCGACGGCGGCCACCGGCTCGCCGGCCGCCGCGAGTGCGCGGTGGCCGGCCTCCAGGACCGACGCGTACAGCGCGGCAGGGTCCAGCTCGACCCGGCCGCCGGGCAGGTACGCGGGCCGTACGGCTGCCTCGCCGGTGCCGATCACGCCTCGCTCGGGGCACACCACCAGGGCCTTGGTCCCGGAGGTGCCCTGGTCGACGGCGAGCACCGGGCCGTCCGCGCCCGCCCGCCGTGTGGTTGCCCCGGCCACGCCCATGCCCGTACCCCTCATCGCTTTGATCACTGCCTCGATCGTCGGCGAAAGCGTGGTTCAGGTCCGCCTTCGCAGTCAAGGGCCGACCCGTGTGCGGCCGTACGGGGATTCCCGGCTGCAAAGAGCTGGACCGGAATGCCTGATCCATGGTCAACTACACGGCGTTCCACAGTGGTTACCCGATACACGTGCGCGGCGGAACGGGGTCTGCCGGTTCGTCCCCCCACTCCCCGCCGCACCCGAGGACCTCCAGAGATGCCCAGCGACGAGTTCCGCCCGGTGTACCACCCGGCGGGTCATGACGCCGAATTACGTTTTGCCGTGCAGGAGTTACGCACCGGCCGGTGGGTGGCGATGCGTGACCTGCTGGCCGGTACGGCGACCTGGGCGGCGTGGACGCGGCGCACCCAGGTGCTGGCCGCGGTGGCGGCCGGTACGGACACGGTGCGCGCCTGGCGGGCGGAGGAGCCGCACAGTGTCGCGGCGACCGTGATGCACACCCGGGTCGCGGTGGAGCGGGCCACCCGGGCGCACCGCGAGGGACATCCGCAGACCACCAAGCTGTGGCACGAGGCGTGGGAGGCCTGCCAGATCTGTACCCAGCAGGCACCCGACGATCCGGTGCCGTGGGTGTGTCTGCTGGCTCTGTCGCCGCTCGACCGCAGGCAGCGGGTGGCGGAACACCGGGTGGCGCCACCGGGACCGATGCTGTTCCCCGGCCCGTGGGGACTGCTCGACGAGGTCGTCAAGCGCGATCCGGACAACCGCGAGGCCCACCAGCGGATGCTGCAGTTCGTGTGCGCGAGGAACCCGCGCGGCGCCCTGCCCGAAGCGGTGAACTACACCCGCTGGGCGGTGAGTTCCGCACCTCGGGGCTCGGCCGTGCACGTCCTTCCGCTGTACGTGCGCATGGAGCGGTACCGCCGCGAGCGGGGCCAGGACAAGGCCCTCGATCTGCACTGGCTGACGGACGACGCGATCCGTGACGCGCAGCACGCGCTGCACCAGTGGTTCGACTTCGCCGATCCCGCCGAGTACTCGCTGCTCGACCTGAGCCACCTCGCCCACGCCTTGTGGGGCGCCCATCAATTCGCTTCCGCGGCACGGGCGTTCGAGGCGCTCGGGCCGTACTACGCCGCCGTCCCGTGGACGTACCGCATTCGTGACGATCACGGCGACACCGCGCACGAGGCCCAGGAGCTCTTCCTGCGGGCCCGCAACCGTTCCCTCAACGCACCTCCCCCGTAGCCGAGTTGGCCAAGTTGGCCGAGTCGGCCGAGTCGGCCGAGTCCCGGCCAGGTCGAGCGACCAGTCCGAGGCAGCCCCCTGCCCACCCCCACCGGAGGAAGAATCGTGTCCATATCCCCACCGAAGCGCTCTCGTTCAGGGCCACCCGTCCAGCGGGACGAGGAGCAGCGACTGCGGGAGCTCGGCTACCAGCCGGTGCTGGCCCGCCGGATGGGCGGCTTCGGCAACTTCGCCATCAGCTTCTCCGTCATCTCGGTCCTGTCCGGCTGTATGACGCTGTACGGCTTCGGCCTCCTCACCGGCGGGCCCGCCGTGATGATGTGGGGCTGGATCGGTGTCGGTCTGTTCGTGCTGACCGTCGGCCTGGCGCTCGCCGAGGTGACGAGCGCGTACCCGACGTCCGGGGCGCTCTACTACATGGCCGACCGGCTCGGTGGCCGCAAGTGGGGCTGGTACACGGGGTGGTTGAACCTGCTGGGACTGCTCGGGGCGATCGCGGGCATCGACTACGGTGCGGCGCTGTTCACCGGTGCGTTCCTCAATCTGCGCTTCGGGTTCGAGCCGACGCCCGGTTCCACCATGCTCATCTTCATGTGCATCCTGCTGCTGCACGCGACGCTGAACCTGTTCGGCGTCCGGCTGGTCAGCGTGCTCAACTCGATCAGCGTGTGGTGGCACATCGCCGGCGTCAGCGTGATCGTCGGCGCACTGGTGATCGTCCCTGACCAGCACCAGTCCGTGAAGTTCGTCTTCACCGAGTTCGTGAACGACACCGGGATCGACAGCCCGCTCTACGTGGCGCTCATCGGGCTGCTGCTCGCGCAGTACACGTTCAGCGGCTACGACGCCTCCGCCCACCTGTCGGAGGAGACCTCGAACGCCTCGGTGGCCGCCCCGCGCGGCATCGTGCGGGCCATCTGGGTTTCGTGGCTCGCGGGCTTCGCCCTGCTCGCCGGGCTCACCTTCGCCATCCAGGACTACGCGGGCACCGTGGGGAGCGAGACCGGGGTGCCGCCGGCCCAGATCCTGCTGGACGCCCTGGGTTCGGGCGGTGCGACGGCGCTGCTGCTCGTGGTGATCGTGGCGCAGCTGTTCTGCGGCAACGCGGAGGTCGCGGCGGCCAGCCGGATGGTGTTCGCGTTCAGCCGTGACAACGCGCTGCCGGGATCGAAGCTGTGGCGCAGGGTCAGCAGCCGTACGCAGACGCCCGTTCCCGCAGTGTGGCTGTCGGTCGGCGTGGCCTGCCTGATCGCCGTGCCGTCCCTGTACTCGGCGACGGCGTACGGAGCGGTGACTGCGATCAACGTCATCGGCATCACTCCCGCGTACGCCATCCCGATCTTCCTCCGTCTGCGGGCGGGGAGTCGCTTCGAGCCGGGACCGTGGAACCTGGGCCGCTGGAGCAAGCCGATCGGCTGGATCGCCGTGTCGTGGGTGGCCGTGGTGACGGTGCTGTTCCTGTTGCCGCAGAAGGCTCCGGTGAACTGGGAGACGATGAACTACGCGGTGATCGCGCTGGCCGTGGTGCTGCTCCTGGCGACGGCTTGGTGGTACGCGGCCCGCAGGTCGTACGGAACTCCGTCGGAGGCGGCGTACGGGACCAAGCGGGAGCGGGAGGAGATCGCGGAGGGCATCGTCTGACCCGGCCCACTCTCGGCGGGCCCCCATTTCACTCCTGGCGGGCCCCGTCCCGTTCCAGACGGACCCCTGATCTCGTCGCCTTGACGATAAGAGCGCATCCGCTTATCGTCATAGCGACGAGAAATAGGGGGCCCTTCCCATGGCCGACATCACCCGGCGCCTCGGCTGGCGCCATCTGCGTTCCGCGCCCACCGCCCACGTGCGCCACCACAGGCGCGGCAGGCTCGTCCACGACGGCCCCGGGCTGAGCTTCTGGTTCCGGTCGCTGACCGCCGCGCTCTCCGAGGTCCCGGTCAGTGACCGGGAGTTGGCGATGGCCTTCCACGCCCGTACGGCGGACTTCCAGGACGTGACGCTCCAGGCCACGGTGACCTACCGGATCAGTGACCCGTCGGTCGCCGCCGCCCGGCTGGACTTCTCCGTCGACCCCGACACCGGCGCCTGGCGCGGGGCTCCCCTGGAGCAGTTGGCGACGCTGCTCACCGAGACGGCGCAGCAGCACGCGCTGGACACCCTGGCCCGCATTCCGTTGGCCGAAGCCCTGGTGGACGGCGTGTCGGCGGTGCGGGAGCGGATCGCGGGCGGGCTCGCGGCGGAGCCCCGGCTGCCCGCCACCGGCATCGAGGTCGTCGCGGTGCGCGTGGTGGCGATCCGTCCCGAGGCGGACGTGGAGCGGGCGCTGCGCACCCCGGCCCGGGAGCAGATCCAGCAGGAGGCGGACCGGGCGACGTACCAGCGGCGGGCCGTGGCCGTGGAGCGCGAACGGGCGATCGCCGAGAACGAGCTCGCCAGCAAGATCGAACTGGCGCGCAGGGAGGAGCAGTTGGTCGACCAGCGCGGCACCAACGCCCGCCGCGAGGCGGAGGAGCTGGCGTCGGCCGACGGCGTGAAGGCCGAGGCGGAGGCGGCTCGTACGGTACGGCTCGCCCACGCCGAGGCCGAGGCGGCGCGTGAGGTCGGCGAGGCCCGCGCCCAGGCACAGGCGGCCTGGCTGCGGGTGCACGGCGAGGCCGACCCGGCCACTCTGCACGCCCTGGCGACGGCCCGGCTCGCGGAGAACGTGCCGCGCATCGAGAGCCTCACCCTGTCGCCGGACGTACTGACCGGGCTCCTCGCGAAGCTCGG